>DAIMEA010000151.1:0-8848 GCA_036725585.1 Prolixibacteraceae bacterium
ACTCTTTCAGGTATTGGCAGGCAGCATGAGTAGCTTTTTCGATGTGGTAACGTTCGTCGATTTCCTCGTTGATCTCGAGCCCGTATTCCCGGGCTGCCGGTTTCATAAACTGCCAAATCCCGGCTGCCCCGGCAGGTGATAAGGCTCTTGGATCGAAGCCGCTTTCGGCCAGGGCCAGGTATTTAAAATCGTCGGGGACCGTATCCTGTTTCAGAATCGGCTCAATGATTTCGAAAAAACGGGGCGCCAACTTAATGTAGCGTAGCGTTTGCGAGTGAAAGAAACAATTTACGGTTAACTCCCGGTCGAGGCTTTCGAACACATCGAAATTCCACATAGGAACTTCTTCCCCGGCAAAATACAGTTTTTCAGGGATCTCGGGGGAGCGGATCTCTTGAAACGCGGCCTTTGGTTTTCGCTCGTCATAGCCGCCCTCGGTCCCGGTTTGGCAAAACCCGCTTATGGGCCTGAAAAATCCGGTCGAAAGAAAAAAAAGAGGGAGAAGAAAAAAACAATCCGTAAACCTTTTCATCTATTCAATGTTCCTTACTTTGCAAAACACAAAAATAACGGAATTGATTCAGATAATTGGATAAAATGGAAAATTCATTCGATCGGAAAGCAGCTTCCTGGGACGACAATCCCCGTCGGAAAATTCTCATAGAGCAAGTAGCGCAGGCTTTGGAAAAAAAGATGGTTTTTCATCCCGCCGACCACCTGCTCGAATACGGTTCGGGAACCGGGCAACTGGGTTTTCTTTTGCTGGATAAGGTTGGTTCTCTTACTTTTTGCGATACTTCGAAAGAAATGCTGAAACAGGTAGACCGAAAAAGAGAGGAATCCTCAGCTCAGAATATTAACCTGCTGTTGGCCGATTTTTCCATTGAAAAACCTCCGTTTGCGGTGTACGATAAAATTGTGTCGATGTTGGTGCTTCATCACGTTGAAAACATCCCGGCCCTTCTTCGGAACGTACACTATGCCCTAAAATCCGGAGGGATTTTTTGCTGGATCGACCTCGATCGCGAAGATGGCTCGTTCCACGATCATGAGCCGGTTCCCCACCGGGGTTTCGACCGCCGGGAAATCGAAACATATTTATCCGATGTGGGATTTGAACTACTGGATTATTCCCGGGAAATTTCGAGGGAAAAAGAAATAAACGGAGAAATCAGGCAGTTCCCCCTCTTTATCCAGCTTGCCCGGAAAAATCGGGAACACAAACCTTAAAAATGATAGGAGATCGACGTATACACCCCGAGCGTATACGGACGGGCATCGTAAACAGCCTGTGTATTGAGAGAATTAAGCAGAATCTTCATCGTAGGTTCCAGCGAGAGATGGAAACGTTCGGTGAGGGTGTAACTAAATCCCATACCCAAACTGCTGCTAAACGTTAACGGGTTGAGACCCTCAATTTTCCCGCTTGCAATGGGTTCGGAAGGACCCATCAGCGTTACCTGGTTGGAAGCCAGAAAATGGGTGTTAAAGCCCCCCAGAAGGTGCAGCCCGAAACGCTGGTCGATGAGCGTGTACCGGAGCAACAAAGGTACTTCGATATACCCGGCCTCCTGTTCAAAACGAGTATTTTGAATCGCTTCAGACGGAAAGCTCGATTCGGTGTTTCGTGAGACCATTGCCACTTCGGCGCCTTCGGGCAGTTCGACATTGGCCAGTCCGATGTTGGTGTTGATAATTGCCTGGTTCGATGTTGCCGTATGGTTTTTGGAAGGTTCCCCGTAATAAGCCTCGTCGGAGCCAATCCCTCCGTTCATCCAGTTGTGGCCCGTAAACGAAAGTCCCACATCGCCATTGCTTTGGGCAATTTCGCTGTACTGGACACCGCTTCGGAACGACAAGCGTTTTCCTGCCTGGTATTCCACTTTTACGCCCCCGGCAAAGGTGGTTCGGTAACGGGCGCTATTGCCGGGCTGGTTCACCCCGTATACAATGTCGCGATCGCCGCTTTGATTCTGTTGTTCGTCGAAGCGGTAAGCCGGTGAAGCTTCCACGCCCACCGACCAGCGCTTTGCATCCGATTTTTCGGGTATTTGTTTGAAAAGCCGTAGGTTTTCTTCAATGATTCTCCGGTCGCTGTCCGACAGCCCGCCGGTATTCATGGCCAGCAACTGTGCTTCGGGAACCGGGCGGTTGAAAGCCCGAATGAAACGGGTGGTCATCTTATCCAGGTTGCCTTGCCGATCCCGGGAATTTTTGGACGGAGCATCGCCCGCCAAAACGGCTGCATTCCGAATCGAAACCGTTTGGTTTTCATGAAGCGGTTTTCCGTTTTCTGATGTCGTTGAAAAGTGATTGGGAGTGGCAGGCAACGAGTTGACATCCGGATGTTGCATTTCTGTTTCGCTTTTTTCGGCCGGTTTTTGCATGCTTTGCTTTGCCATGGGCTGATGAACGGGAAGGGCAGGCCGGGTGAAATACCATCCGGCCATCATGGCAAACAGCAACGAAGCGGCAGCCGTAAGGGCAATGATCCAAATCGTCCGCTTCTTTTTCTGTTTGCCAGAGTCGAGCCCGGCAAGCAGCTTGTCCCAAACCTCAGGCGGTGGAGGAACCTTGTATCCCTCCAGCCCTTCGCGGAAAAGTTGATCTATATCGTTCTTATTCTGCATACGCTTTTTCTATAAAACCCAATTCAACCATTCGATCCTGCAGGAGCTTACGGGCTCGAGCCAGGTTCGATTTCGAAGTTCCTTCCACAATGTCGAGCATTTCAGCAATTTCTTTATGGGAATAGCCGTCTATCGCATACAGGTTGAAAACCATTTTGTATCGGGGGGGAAGTTCCGAAATCAGATCCATCAAAAAGGCCTCGTTCAGGGATGAAGAAATGCTTTCCTTTTCGGATCGGCGATCGTAGGGGCTCAGATCGTCGACGGTTTGAAGGCGAAAGCGGGTCCGGTATTTTTCGAGGGCAAGGTTCACCATAATCCGTTTCATCCATCCTTCGAAAGAACCTTTGAAGGCATATTGCCCAATTTTACTGAAAATAGCCAGAAATCCGTCGTGAAGAATATCTTCCGCTTCGGCCTGGTTTTGGGCATAACGCAAGCATACCCCAAATAATACCGGGGCATACTGCTGATACAAACGGGCTTGCGCATCCCGTTTGCCGGCCTTGCAGTCTTCAATCAGTTTTTCGAGTTCTTCCAATCGTCCGTTCGTCAATAGCGGAATCTTGTTTTTCCGGTAAAATTATGGCTAATCTGTCAATTCTGAAACAGAAAATTCTTCATCCATATTTTCATGGAAAAACAAGCGGATGGAACCAATCACCGTTTCTTCTTTCCTGTAACAAAGAACGTATTCCCCATCGTCGAGGTTGCCAATCCGGACAATAAGGTCGTAGGGACAAATGCATTTGCAATTGCCGGGTACTTTTTCTCTTTCGTTGAGGAAGAGCGTATCGGCCCGGGTATCGATCGCAACATCAATTCCTTCGGGTAAACAACAATTAAAAAAGGCCCCCAGATGATCGATCCGGAAACTTTTATCGCCGTCGGCCTGAATCCTGAATGATTCTTCGTGATCGGCTTCACTCAGTGATCGGCTTTTCCAGCCCTGGCAGCCCGAATGTTCCCGTTCGAGTAAGGTTACACCCGAAAGATCCGCAGATGGATCTTCCACACATCCGATGAGCATGGCCACAACGATTCCGGTTATCCATTTCCTTTTCATCCGAAATTTCATTCAATTCGGGGCTATGATGAGGGAACTTACCAAAAGGTTGCGCGGGGGAATAACTTTCCCCACCCGATAATTTTTACCTTTATGGAATGTTCACGCAACCCTTCGCGAAGATCAATCATCTGAAAATTGCGTTTAAAAAGAAATCAAAGAGATGAAAAACGAAAACAATAAATCCAATCGCACCTGTTCCGGTGATGGAAATACATCATTTCCCGTAATTACCCGGGGAAAAGCCCGGATTCTTTTCCTGTTTCTTTTGTCGTTTCTTATTGCACCGTTCAGCGGGTGCCAGAACGACGATCCGCCCGAACCGATCCACCTGGACCAGAAATCGGCTGCCCTGGTAGAAAGCAGCAATACCTTTGGCTTCGACTTTTTTGAAACCCTGATGGCCGGGGAATCTGCCGAAAAGAATGTACTGGTCTCACCGCTCAGCATCAGCCAGGCTTTATCGATGACCTTGAACGGAGCAAGCGGAAACACCCTGATCGAAATGCAAAACGTTTTGGGTCACAAGGATCTTCTTGAGGATGAAATCAACAGCGGGAATAAGGCCATTGTTGATGCCCTGCTTTCCCACGATCCCAAAGTTGAACTCAATATCGCCAACTCCATCTGGTACCGAAACGACCTTCCCCCCAAAAATTCGTTTGTGAACGTTAACAAGAATTATTACGCAGCCGAAGTGAATGCCTGGAATCCGGCCGATACGGAGAAAGCCAAAAACGACATCAACCGCTGGGTCGATACAAAAACCAAAGGGAAAATTGATGAAATCATCGGGGAGGTGAAATCCGACGATCTGATGTTCCTGATCAATGCCGTCTATTTTAAAGCGAAATGGAAAACCGAGTTCAAAAAAACGGCTACTTCGCCCATGAATTTTCAACTTGAAAACGGGGTTGAAAAGGAGGTGCCCACCATGATGGGAAAGATACCCTTAAGTTATTACAACGCCGAAACGTACTCGGTGATCGAACTTCCCTATGGAGCCGGGAAATTCAACCTGCTGATCTATCTTCCCGAAGAAGGCTTTACAACCGACGACATCCTTCCCGATTTGAAGAATACGGATTTTGCGCAACTCAAATCGTTGACGCCGGCGGAGCGGGAAATCTGGTTGCCTAAATTTGAGTTCTCGTATAAAAACGAGCTGACCGATGAACTGAAAGCCCTGGGGATGCAGGATGCCTTTCTGCCTTACGTGGCCGATTTCAGCCGGATGACGGATCTTGAAGTCTATATATCAGAAGTCAACCACAAAACGTATATAAAAACTGACGAAGAAGGCACTGAGGCGGCTGCGGCCACTTCCGTCACTATTGGGTTAACATCCATTGGCCCTGGGGAAATCATCCGGGTCGATCGTTCCTTCCTGTTTGCCATTGTGGAAGAAGACACCCGTTCGGTGCTCTTTATCGGGAAAGTATTCGATCCAACATTGAAGGAATAACATGGAAGCAAAAAAAATTCTCTCGCCGCTTGTCCTGGCCCTGCTGTTTGGTTTGTTTACCCTTGTCGGGTTCATGGTTTGGCTTACCCGGGGCAAGCGCTCTTTTTGGCTTGCCCGGAAAATGAAACTCGGGGCCGCCATTCTGACGCTCGCGGGCATCTCGACCGGGTGCCCGCCGGTAGTGACCTGTTATGATCCCATGCCCATGAACTGGTTCGACTTCGATCAGTTGGACTACGAACAGAACGCCATTGTGGCTGATCTGCCGGCTGATTCAGTCCTGACGGGAACCCTGCGGCAACCAACCTACGATGCCTTTTCCTTTACCATAACCGATGCCGACAGCACCGTTCTGCAACAGGGGAACGTGTTACCGGCCGACGGTCAATACGATACCGATACGGAACCATTCACCCTTGCCCTCAATTCCCGCCTCGATACCGGGATGTATATCCTCCGCGTTCAGGGGATCGAAGAAACCGGGCAGGATGCGGGGTATCCCGTAGCCGAACAACGCTTATTGATTCAGTAACAAAATGGATCTCTTCAAGAAACATAAAATCCAATTGAATTATCTGCTGTTCGAAGTGAGCCGCCGGTGCAACCTGGCTTGCAGTTATTGCTACAACCACTGGAAAAGGGAGGGTGCGGAAGAAGAAAACGAACCGGAAGGCTACGAACCGGCCCTGCAAACCCTGAAACAGCTTTTTAAAACGTCTCATCCCGGGCATATTACGTTTACCGGTGGGGAACCCATGTTGCTGGAACGCTTGCCCGAACTGGCCCTGTTTTGCCGGATGAAGGGGGCCACGGTTTCGGTCATCACGAACGGGAATGCAGGGAATAGCGCCGACTTCGCCCATTTGATCAAAATAGGCGTTCGAATATTTGAATTACCCCTGCACGCTGCTGACCCGGCTGTGCACGACCGGATGACAGGCACCCTGGGCTCCTGGAAAAATTCTTTCGCCCGGATGCAAATGATCACCCGTTTTGGCGGCACAGTGGTTCCCTCAGTGGTAATCACCCGCCAAAACGTAAACCAGATTGGCCCAACCCTGGAGTTTTTATTCCGGTCGGGTTTTCATCAGGTGATGCTCAACCGCTATAATCTGGGAGGCGCCAGTGCCGGCAATCCCGGGAAGGTTCTCCCCGAAATCGAAGATCTGAACCGTGCCTTTGAAGTGGCAAACGAACAGGCCGGCCGTTTCCGGATGCTGGTTTCGTCGAATGTATGTACCCCGCAATGCGTGGTCAACCCTCAGCTATACCGGAACATCCGTTTCACACAATGTTCCGTCGATGTGCTGCAACGACCCCTCACCCTTACGACGGGCGGCAATCTGCGCTTTTGCAACCACTCGCCCGAAGTGCTGGGAAACATCTTCCGCGAAAAACCGGAGGGCATCCTTGCCCGGGCTGCCGGAAGCTACCCGAGTTTCGAAAAACCTTCCTTTTGCAGCGATTGTGCCCGCTTCGACCAGTGCCTGGGAGGCTGCCGGGCCGCGGCCCAACAATTCGGGGGAAGCTTCGCCGATGTCGATCCGGTAGTTTTCATCCTAAAGAAAAATGTGAAAACAGCAACTGCTTAATCATGATACGAAAACATCTTTTTTTGTGGATTTTGATTCCTCCTTTCTTATTCATCAACGGATGTGAACAGGGAGAGGATCTCTTTTCCAATAAGAACGAGGGGAAAATCAAAACCATTCAAAACGAGGAAAAACAGGTGATTGCCGAAAACACCTGGGAAAAAGGTCTGCTGACCGAAAGCTGGCAAATCGACGAAGCCTTCACACCCAACGAAAAGGCCGAATTCACGTATAGCTATAATAAAGAAGGCCTGCTGACAAAGAAAATGGGTTACCTGCCCGGAATCATGTACATGTCGAGCATGACCGGGGCCATGGGGAAAGACCTGACCGTTACCTACGAATACGATGACCAAAGCCGGGTAAAAAAGATCCGGACCGAATACGATTACGGCGAAATGGAAGATATCAATTATTCTACGCTTCAGGAATTCGACTATACAGTAGAAAACCGGGTTCGCATCACCCACTTTTTCATCCACCCCGCGGCGAACAGCATTCCTTCCTATTCCGATTATTTCTTCAACGAACAGGGAAATATTGAACGAATGGAAGTATATACCCTGAACGGGGAGGAGAACCGCATTACCTCGATGGAAAGCTATACCTGGGATTCGAAAAAAGCGCCCTACAACAACGAACCCGGTCTCCATTCAAAAAACAACAAAACAAAGAGGGTGCAGACCGCTTATAACTACGACGAAGCAGGTCGTCAGTCTGTCGCCTATACATCGGAGTTTTCTTATGAATACACCTATAATTCAGAAGGATATCCTGTTTCACAAACCGAAACCTGGCCCAACGAAACGGTATTTATCCGGTATTTCAATTATTGACAAAGCATAAAACAAAATTAACCATCAAAGCTATGAAACACATTTTATTGCCTCTTTTTGTCTTCGGATTGTTCCTTACTTCCTGTGACGAAAACGTCATCGACGATCCGAAAGTGATCGACCTCGATTTGAAGTCAAAAGAACTGGTTGCTGCCGACAATGCGTTCGGGATCGATCTGTTCAAAAAAATCCTGTCCGAAGAGGAAGATAATTTCACCTTGTCACCGCTCAGCATTTCCCTGGCCCTGGCCATGACCTACAACGGGGCAAAAGGAGAAACCAAAGCGGCCATGGAGGAAGCCCTCCGTGTAAGTGGTCTCACAACCGACGAAATCAATGCTTCGTACCAAAGCCTGGTGAAAGCGCTTTTGGAAGCCGATCCGAAAGTGACGCTCGAAATTGCCCAGTCGATCTGGTACCGCATGGGCTACAATGTTCTGGATACTTTCAAGGAAGTGAACCAAACCTATTACGATGCCGAAGTGAACGAGCTGGATTTCAGTAGGTCCGATGCCAAAGACATCATGAACGGCTGGATTGAGGAAAAAACCCACGACAAAATCAAAAACATGATCGCGGAAGTGAAACCCGATCATGTGATGTTCCTGATCAACGCCGTGTATTTTAACGGCGAATGGACCTACAAATTCGACAGGAAAGACACCCGGAAACAGGATTTCGTCATGCAAAACGGGAACACCATCGAAGTGGACATGATGACCAAAACCGATTCGGTTAATTACCAGTCGAACGAACTTTTTTCGGCCATCGAAATGCCCTACGGTCGGGGAAACTTCACCATGGTGGTTCTTCTTCCAAACTCCGATAAAACCTGTGCCGATGTGGCCGACGAACTTACGCCCGACAACTGGAAAAGCTGGATGGAATCCTTTTCGCCGGTAACGGAGCTGGATATTCAGTTCCCGAAGTTTAAAGATGAATACAAAATCAAACTCAACGATGTTCTTTCTGCCATGGGCATGGGAATTGCCTTTAATCCGGGGGCCGATTTCAGCGGCATCAACAGGAGCGGGGGGATCTGGATCGACTATGTGCAGCACAATACCTTTATCGATGTGAGCGAAAAGGGTACCGAAGCAGCGGCAGCAACCGTAGTGGCAATGATTGAAACAGCCATGCCCTCTCCGCCGGTCTTTCATGTGAACCGTCCGTTCATTTATGCCATCACCGAAAAAGAAACCGGCGCCATTTTGTTCCTGGGCCGGATTGTACAACCCGAATATGCTGAATAAAATGAA
>DAIMEA010000152.1:0-8842 GCA_036725585.1 Prolixibacteraceae bacterium
TGAAAGGTTTCGAAAAGCAAAAAGACATGGTGATTACCACCTGGATTCCCCCCGAAGGACTGAAAGAAATAGTTTCTAAAGTACTCATCGCTACCCGGAACAAACTGCTTTACTCGGTAACCATGCTCGATGGCAAGGGCGAAGTGATGAACCGGCAGATTCTGAAAAACTATCAGTTCATTCAGGGAATTGAAATTCCCTCGGAACTGCTGATTGCCACCTATGCAAAAAGCGGTACCATCTACCAGGTGATCAATCTCAGCAATATTGTGATCAACAATGCCCAAAACGACAAGGATTATGATAAAATTCTTTAGCAGATACCTGTTTCCGCTCGTTATTCTTTTCGCAGTTTCGGGAAACTTGTGGGGAAACAATCCTTCGAAACAGGACAAGCTTTCGCAACTGAACAAGCCGAAAAAAACCAAGACCGATTTTTCAAAATACCTCAAAAATAGCACGAATGAACTGGAGGCCACCGCAGCGATCCTCTTCGTCGGGTATAAGGATTTTCTTTCGTCCCAGGATATGAACAGCTGCGTGTTCACCCCCTCCTGTTCGGTTTATGCCATCGAAAGCATTCAGAACGATAACCTGTTTGTGGCGTATCTGAAAATTTTCGACCGGCTTTCTCGTTGTCATCCCTTTGTTGCCAAAGGCGAATATCATTTTCTTCCTCAAAATCAAACTTTTTATGACCCGATCCATTAAACTGTTTTTTTTGTTGGTGTTCCTGGTAATCGGAAATGCCCAGGCACAAAACAGTCTGTATGACTGCGATCATTCGAAACGCTTTGCCGGCTACCTGTTCAACACCGGTCAGTTTGAGCTTTCGATGCACGAACTGGAGCGGATTGCCTTTTTTTGCGATTACGATTCAACCACCCAACTCACTTTGTTGAAAACCTATCGAAAACTGAACAAATTCGATAAGGCCAACTTGTATTTTGAAAGCATCGGATCGGCGAATTTACCCTCCCTGTTGCCCGATTTTCGGGATGAATACGTCCGCTTGCTGATGACCCAAAAGAGATACAGCGAGGTGAAGCAAAACCTTGCAAACAACTTACCCATCCGGGAGCGATACGAGCATTTGCTGGGCTCCGAACTTCTTCTGAAAAACTGGGAAGAAGCATACCGGCTCAGTCTTGAAGATCTGCCGAAAACAAACTACAAAATTCTGGGATTGAAAAACGTAGCGGCCAAAAGCCACAGCGCAAAACGAAAAAGCCCGGTTCTTGCTGCCCTGATGTCGGTACTTCTTCCCGGTAGCGGGAAAGCCTATTGCGGTTACTGGGGCGATGCCGCCATATCGTTCACGTTTGTGGCGTCGGGCGCTTTTTTTGCCATCCGGGGCTTCCAGGAATATGGTACCGGCAATGCTTATCCTTGGATCATTGGAGGAATTGCTCTTAGTTATTATGCTGCAAATATTTATGGCGGAGCCTCCTCGGCCATCCGTTACAACGACAATATCGATCATGCTTTTATTCATGAAACCGAAACGATTCTTTTTTCTGATTATTAATTTACTGGCCTTTTCCTGGCTCTCTGCACAGGAAGTAAACGAGGTGACAGCTTTTGCCGACCAGCAGTTTGCATCGGAAAATTTTTCCATTGCGGCACAAGAATACAACCGGGCCCTGTTTTTTGGCAGCGACCGGATCGATTATCTTAGTTTGAAAATAGGACATTGCTATATCGAAATGGCCGAATACGAATTGGCAGCTGGTTTTTACGATCGTTCCTACCGCTATACTGTAAACGACAGTATGAAAAACGAAGCCGTTTTGGGCAAAGTTTTCTGTTTGCTGATGCAAAGCAACAACATGCAGGCTTTGAGCGAATTACTCTATCTGACCGACGAGCTTTCCCCCGCACAGGAAGTCCAGTCCCTCTTCCTAAGCGGAATAGCCCATTACGGACTTCAAAACGATACACTGGCCTTCGAAGCTTTTCGCAAAGCATTGGAATGTTCCGGCAGCACCGATTCTCTGACTCAGGCACTGGCACAGGAATTTCACGATGTCTTCCTTTATAAGAAGCGCTATAATCCTACCCGTTCGTACATCCTGAGCGCCATTATTCCCGGTTCGGGACAAATGGCGGCAGGGGCCATCAAAGAAGGAATCAATTCGATGCTTTTGCTTACGGCCCTTTGGTTGCTTACCTTCGAAGTGGCGGTTTCCTTTTCGGTGCTCGATGCCATCATCACTTTTTTGCCCTGGTTTCAGCGCTATTATTTCGGCGGTATGGAAAAAGCCAAGGGACTGGCCGAGTCAAAAATTGAGTCGAAACGGTATGAATCCTACCTTCGCATACTCGAACTTACCACACCCCCTTCGTACCGATGATCAAAGTCTTAACCCTTACCCTTTTTTTTCTGACCGGCATTTCCTTTCTGCTGTTTCTGTCGCTTTCGCCTGTTCAGGCTCGCAAAAGGGATAACGGAGAACTGTTGCGTGACGACATGATCAAAATCTGGCCTTTTATTCAAACCGTAAAAGTTGAATTCAAGCTGGTACAGGCCCAGCTAGAACTTATGACCGATCCGAAGGAAAAAGAAGAGTATCTGTACCGCTATGAAGAATATGTCAAAAAGGCCTATTTCAATGAATTGATCCGGCTGAACATCCGGCAGGGAAAATTATTATTACTGCTCATCCACCGTGAACTGGGCAAAACACCTTTCGATTTGCTTCGAATGTACCTGGATGAAGAGCGGGCTGGTTTCTGGCAAAAATTCGCCAAGTTCCTCGGAGCCGACCTGAGAAAAAGATACAATCCCCGCGAACACACCGAAATGGAGCGCATCATTATCGGGCTCGATTCGCTGCAAAATCCGGTATTGAATCCCTCGGAAGAACTCTTTATCGAACCGGGGAAATAAAAACTTCGGGGAGGAATTAGAGTTTTTCGCAGAGGATTTCATGGAGGATTTCATGGAGGAAAAATACTGTTTCCGACACGATTCATCTTTTTTTTGCGATTCATCCTGAAAAAGAAGAACATAATATTCCTGCAAAATCCATCTGCGTTACTCTGCGACAACTCCTGTTTTACTCTGCGAAAAATAATCCTCTGCGAACCTCAGCGTTACTCAGCGATTACTTCCTTGAACCTCTGCGAAAAATAATCCTCTGCGAACCTCAGCGTTACTCAGCGAATACCTCCGTGAACCTCTGCGAAAAATAATCCTCTGCGAACCTCTGCGAACCTCAGCGATTACCTCAGTGAACCTCTGCGAAAAATAATCCTCTGCGAACCTCAGCGTTACTCAGCGATTACTTCCTTGAACCTCTGTGAAAAATAATCCTAGCGAATCTCAGCGTTACTCAGCGATTACCTAAGTGAACCTCTGCGAAAAATAATCCTCTGCGAACCTCTGCGTTACTCAGCGAATACCTCAGTGAACCTCTGCGAAAAATAATCCTCTGCGAACCTCTGCGAAAAATGCACCTCCGCGCAGAAAAACTCATAACTTATTCACGATACGGGTAATACTATCCTTTAAATGAACAGTATTGAAATTTATCAACAGCCCCAATTTTTTATCAGAAAGCCTCAAATAGGTAAGTAATTGTTTATGATGAACATCAAGAATATTTGCAACAGACTTGATTTCAACGATTACCTTTTCTGAGACCAAAAGATCGAGGCGAAAGCCCGCTTCAAAAGAAATGTTTTTGTACGTCATAGGGATACCTACTTGTCGCCTGACCGTGTATCCCATTTCTTCCAGCTCATAAGCAAGAGCCATTTCGTAAACCGATTCCAACAATCCGGGACCAAGAACACTGTGTATTTTGAATGCTGCGCCCCGGATATCAAAAGAAATGTCGTTTTCTTTCATGCGTTATTGTTTTTAGTTTGAGAGACATAAAAGTAGAAATATATTTTTGAGATAAAAACATGAGAAGGAATAATCATGACATGATCGGGTTTTTTTTCAAAGAGATACCGCAAATAACGAATTATTCGAAGCGAGGTATTATATTTTTCGCAGAGTTACGATGAGATTTTCGCAGAGTTACGATGAGATTTTCGCAGAGTTACGCTGAGGTTTTCGCAGAGTTACGCTGAGGTTTTCGCAGAGTTACGATGAGATTTTCGCAGAGTTACGCTGAGGTTTTCGCAAAGTTACGCTGAGGTTTTCGCAGAGGATAATATACTGTTTCCAACTCAATTCATTTTTTTGCGATTCATCCTGGAAAAGAAGAACATAATATTCCTGCAAAATCCATCTGCGTTACTCTGCGTTAACTTCTGCATTAACTTCTGCGTAATTCAGCGATTACCTCAGCGAACCTCAGCGAAAAATAATCCTCAGCGGACCTCAGCGTGAAAAAAAATATACCTCTGTAAAATCCTTCTGCACGCCCCCCAAAAGAATAATTGCTCTACACATTAAACAAATTATTATCTGCCCAAATACGATCCATCATTCAATAAACCATTTGCGCTAAAGCTTCCCTCCTTCAGAAACCGGACCGTGATCCGTGCAACATCCCGGTCCAAAACCAATGCAGTATGCGGTTTTTTCACCAGGAGCATCTCTTTTTCGACGCCCAGCGATGCGTTTTCGGGAGTCAGCATTCCGTCGTTTTCGCCCTCGATCCGCCGGTTGTATCCTTTGCCATCGCCCTTTATCCCGGCAATAACCCCGATTTCAACTTCTTTGGGAACAGGCAATTGTGCCGCATACGAATCGGGTCCGGTTTTCATTCGTTCGATGTTGGGCCCCAGCAACCATAGGAGTCCTTTATGGGAAATATGCCGGCTGGCATTGGCCGCTCCCTGGTTGGGTGGCGCAATCAGAACCATACGTTCTACAAGCGGAAAGGATTCCCCTTCCGAGAGGTACAAATACATTGCCCGGACAACCAACGCGCCCATCGAATGGGTCACAAAACAAACCGTATCGGCCCCGCAATTTTTCACCTTTTCGTATAATCTTTCACCCGATTGTTCCATCGGATCAATCATGCTCCGGTGTCCGAAATTGCAGGTCGAAAAACCCGAAGTCTTCAGTTCCCGTTCCAGCCGGTTCATGATTGTTTTCGGCGCCGCATGTCCATGCAGTAGAAATACTTTTCGGCTGCCCGATGCAGAGAAGAAGCAAAAAAGGGATAATAGAAAGACGATTGTTTTCATGATCGTTGCTGTACTCGACAGGATTCGTTATTTTTCCCGTTGCATGGTAAAGATAGGCATTATGTCCAAAGATTTTTTTCAACGAGTATACGAAGTAGTGAAACGCATTCCCCCCGGCAGGGTTACCAGCTACGGGGCTATTGCCCGCTATCTGGGAACCGGGCGTTCGGCACGCATGGTGGGTTGGGCCATGAACCAAAGCCACACACAGCCCGATGTCATTCCCGCGCACCGGGTGGTGAACCGGAACGGTATGCTCACCGGCAAACACTTTTTTGGCGGCGAAAACGTGATGCAGGAATTGCTCGAAGCCGAAGGACTGCTTATTGACGACGACCAGATCCTGAATTTCAGGGAGCGCTTTTGGGATCCGGCTGAGGAACTTTCGGAGGGTTCTTTCTAACCGCAGAGACGCAGAGAATGGGTCTTTTATAAACTGCTAAGGCGCAAAGACGCAGAGAAATGAATTACTCTTTGCGCCTTCACGCCTTCGTGGTTCAGGATATGTCAAATCGAAACACGTAATTTTTTAATCAAGGGATACCCACATGAGGGAACAATTTTCATCCTTTGCGTCTCTGCGGTTTCTGTTTTCCTCTCTGCGTCTTTGTGTCTCTGCGGTTTACAACTCATCATGCCGACAGGAATCCCCCATCGACCGGGATCATGGCCCCATGAACGTAGGTCGACATGTCGGAGCACAGCATCAACGCCACCCGGGCTACTTCGTCGGGTTGGCCCAGGCGACGTGCAGGGATCCGGTGTATGAAGTGAAATGCGTCGCTGATCAGCCCTACCTTTCCCTGGGTCAGCACGGTTTTGGCCGCAGCCTTGGTACCGTTGCTGACAATGCCCCCGGGAAGGATGGCATTGATCCGGAATCCCTTGTTGCTGAATTCGCGGGCCAGGTCGCGGGTAAGGGCAATAACACCCATTTTCCCGACGGAATATTGCGTCAGGTCGACTTTAAACGGTAATATCGCTTCAATGGAACTGAAATTCACGATAACCCCTCCCCTTCTTTTCCGGTGACGAATCATGTTCTGGCACATCCAGAGCACCGAATACAGGTTCACCTGCATCACCTTTTCAAGGTAGGCATAATCGAGTTTCATGAAATTTTTAAACGGATACACTCCGGCGTTGTTGATCAGTATGTCCACCTTTCGGGCATCAATTTCCGACCAGAAGCAGTCGATCGATTCCTTTTGGGCCAGGTCGAAGGAGTGACTTTCGATACGAACTTCAGTGCCGTTCAGTTGTTTGATTGTTTCATCCAACCCCGTACGGTCAATATCGGTCAGGATCAGATTGCACCCCGATTCAGACAGCCTTTTGACAATGGCTTTTCCAATGCCGTTGGCAGCGCCGGTAACAACAGCCGTCTTTCCCTTCAAATTCAATAATTCCTCGATGCTCTTCATCATTTTCTTTTTCCCGTTTTTCATTAAAACATCCATCATATGGGATGCAAAATCCAATAATTCCACCGAATGAGCAAAAAAAAAGAAGGCAATAAAGTGCGCCTTTTAAAAGTCGGAACACTTTTTTTTCGGAGCCGATTTATTGGGTTCTTTATTTGGGAGAAGAAAGCGTGAATTAAAGATCAAAATGTCCCGTTTCTCCTGCTTTTTTCTTACGTTTGCCCTGTAATAACCATAAAAAAAGTCATGGCCATACAACCCAAAGAAATTACCGATGCGCTGCGCAATGTAAAAATGCCGGGATCGGATCAGAATATTGTCGAGCTCGACATGGTTCAGGAAATAAGAATAACGGGGAAGAAAGTAAGTTTCACCCTGGTTTTTCAACGTTCGAACGATAAAGCCATTCCGGTGGTGAAAGCTCAATGTGTTCAGGCGATTCTGAAACACGTAGGTTTGGACACGGAAATTGCCGGAAACATTTCGGTCCGTTCCGTTCACAACATGCAGCGCCCGGTGCTTCCCGGTGTAAAAAATATCGTGGCCATTGCTTCCGGGAAAGGGGGTGTGGGCAAATCGACCATAGCCGTGAATCTGGCCGTGGCGCTGGCGCAAACCGGAGCCTCGGTCGGGTTGATCGATGCCGACATTTTCGGGCCTTCGGTTCCCATCATGTTCGGGGAACAATTATCCCGCCCAATGGGGACGGAAGTGGATGGGCGGGAGATGATCCTGCCTGTTGAAAAGTATGGTGTGAAAATATTGTCGATCGGGTTTTTTGTCAACCAGGAAGATGCGCTGGTTTGGCGCGGCCCGATGGCCTCGAATGCCCTTAAGCAATTGATTATGGATGCCGTTTGGGGACCGCTCGATTATTTGTTGATTGATCTGCCACCGGGAACCAGCGACATACATCTGACGCTGATGCAAACGGTCCCGGTTACCGGGGCGCTCATTGTAACCACTCCCCAGGATGTTGCTTTAGCCGATGTAATCAAAGGCGTAAGCATGTTCCGGGGAAAATCGATCGATGTGCCTGTATTGGGACTGGTGGAAAACATGGCCTGGTTTACTCCCGACGAATTGCCCCAAAACCGCTACTATCTTTTTGGAAAAGACGGGGGAAAACGAATGGCCGGGAAGCTGAATATTCGCCTGTTGGGGCAAATTCCCATCGTTCAGGGCATCCGCGAAGGGGGCGACGAAGGGATACCTGCCGCCCTTTCTCCCGATTCGGTAAGCGGAGCAGCATTTCTTTCGCTGGCCAAAGCGGTTTGTGCGGCTGTCGATGAGCGGAATAACAACCTGGCACCCACTGAAATAATTAAGGTTACCCGGAAATAGAATCCCTGAACTCGATCCGGATTTAGGATGAAAATATTGCACCCAACGGAAAAAAATTGCGTTTATTGAATTTTATTTTCGAAAAACCTTTTACTTATTATTAATAATCAATAGCTTTGCTCTAATTAGAAATGTTTAGTTTCAACATCGCTCATTTGTATTTCGATTTGTTTACCTACACACTTCTAACGAGTTAGTTAAACCAATTTTCATTTATTTTTTCTTTTTATGGATATTTTTGTAGCAAAACTGAATGCTGAAACCACAGCGGATCAAATCAAAGACCTTTTCAGTCAGTATGGCAAAGTGCTCTCAACCAAGTTAATTATGGACCGTGAAACCGGCATGTCGAAATGCTATGGTTTTGTTGAAATGGAAGACGACTCTGAAGGAGCGGCTGCCATTGAACAATTAAATGACTCCAATTTTATGGGGAATTACATTGTTGTTAAAAAATCGGACCCGAAACCATCCGAAAAACGTTCTTTCGACCGCAGGCCAGCCGGCGGTTCGTCCTTCAACCGGAGACCAGGACCCGACCGGGGTGGCGACCGGCGCTTCGACCGGAACAGCAATTTCAACCGCGATCGTTCACGGGGCGGTGGCGGCGAACGAGGCGACCGCGGAGGTTTCCACAACCGGGATAACCGAAGAGGAGATTTCAACCGTTATGAATAATAGAAGAAAGCAGGTTTAACCACCTGCTTTTTTTATCGTTTCTTAATTCAATCGTAATAAGCACGATTATACGCGAAGTATCACGACAGGATCGTCGATAAATGCGTATCTTTGGGCTTGTGTAAAAATTCTAAAATTCAATACCATGCAAACCATTGATCTATATGATTTTTCAGGGAAAAAAGCGCTCATCCGGGTCGACTTTAATGTCCCGCTCAACGACCAGTTCGAAATTACCGACG
>DAIMEA010000153.1:0-8814 GCA_036725585.1 Prolixibacteraceae bacterium
ACCCCGTTCGGCCAGGTTTTCTTTAAACGTTGTTTTTACAGATACACTGTCCATTACAGCATCTACTGCAACGCCTGTCAGCAGTTTTTGTTCCTCGAGCGGAATACCCAGTTTATTAAACGTTTCAATCAGTTCGGGATCGACTTCATCAAGGTTGTTCAATGATTTTTTTTGTTTTGGGGCGGCATAATAAATGATGTCCTGGTAATCGATTGGGGGAATTTTCAGGAAGGCCCAATCGGGTGTTTTCATTTCCAACCATCGATGATAGGCTTTCAGGCGAAAGTCGAGCAACCAATCGGGTTCGCCCTTTTTGCCGGAAATGATACGGATGACATCTTCGTTCAATCCCTTGTCGATTATTTCCGTTTCGATAGGAGAGACAAAACCAAATTTGTAATCTTCTTTGGTAACGCTATCGAGTATTTTGTCCTGTTCGGTCATCTTCCAGAAAAAAAGGTTTTAAAAACGAACAATCTTTAAGCCAGGAGGTTCAAAGTTTGTTGCAAAGATAGCAAACTAGTCTTATTTTTGGCTTCGGAATGAGGCTATTCAACAAAAGAAAAAAAGCAGGATGCAGAACGAGGAAGCTAAAGTGACCCCCATTTCCGAACTTGGGGAATTTGGTCTGATTGAGCGGCTAACGCGAACGATCGTAATTAGAAACAGCTCAACAAAAAAAGGAATAGGCGACGATGCGGCCGTACTCGATTATTCGGGGAAGCAGATTGTTGTTACAACCGATTTGCTTACCGAAGGGATTCATTTTAATTTGTTGTATACACCGTTAAAACATCTCGGATACAAATCGGTTGTTGTTAATATTAGCGATCTGGCCGCGATGAATGCCTTACCCCGTCAGATCACGGTTTCGTTGGCCATTTCATC
This sequence comes from Prolixibacteraceae bacterium, assembly GCA_036725585.1. Taxonomy (GTDB): domain Bacteria; phylum Bacteroidota; class Bacteroidia; order Bacteroidales; family Prolixibacteraceae; genus DAIMEA01. The sequence goes on from DAIMEA010000153.1 coordinate 889, forward strand.
CAAATATTCGGTCGAATCGCTTGAGGAACTTTATGAAGGTGTTCTGCTTGCCTGCGAACATTATGGCGTTGATTTGATTGGAGGGGATACAACGTCATCGTTAAAGGGCTTGCTCATTAGTGTAACGGCTTTGGGAGAAGCCGATGCCGATTCCCTGGTTTATCGATCGGGAGCGAAAAAGAACGATTTGATTTGTGTAACCGGCGATCTGGGCGGCGCCTACATGGGTTTGCAATTGCTGGAGCGGGAGAAGGAAATTCAAAAAACAAATCCGGGCACAAAACTATCGTTCGAGGGCTATGATTACATACTGGGCCGGCAGCTGAAACCAGAGGCCCGGGTTGATATGAAACAAATTTTTTCTGGACTGGAAATAGCCCCAACGTCCATGATCGATATATCCGACGGGCTATCTTCCGAAATCATGCATATTTGTACCCAGTCGAAAGTAGGGGCAAAAGTATATGAGGAAAAAATTCCACTCGACGAACAAACCAAACGTATGGCCCTTGAAATGAACATGAATCCCCTTGTTGCTGCTTTAAACGGGGGAGAAGACTATGAATTGCTTTTTACGGTACCCTTGGTTGCCTACGACAAATTGAAAAATCATCCGGATATAACCATTATCGGTCACATCACAGATGCTTCGGAGGGCATTATGCTCGTTACGGGTGGTGGCATGGAAATTGAACTGACCGCCCAGGGCTGGAATCCCCTGAAATAAAGTTAATCCTGTAAGCCGCGTACAATACCTCGTTCCGACAATCGGATAAATTGGAGGATTTCCTCCCGTTCGGGTGAAGTTTCTGTTTCATCCAGAATCGCTTGTAAGGCCTGTGTATTGTTCAGGCCTTTTTGGTAAATGTAGCGGTATATGTTCTGAATTTCATTTACCTGTTCAATCGTATATCCTCTTCGGCGCAGGCCCACAGAGTTAACGCCGGTATAAGCGAGCGGATTGTTGGCAACCAGGACAAAGGGAGGAATGTCCTTGCGTACAAGACTGGCTCCGGCGATGAAGACATGTTTCCCTATTTTTGTAAACTGATGAACGGCAGTATATGGGCTGACAATGGCCCAATCGTCGATCTCGACTTCTCCGGCAAGGCCGGCAAAACTACCCAGAATGACCTGATCTTTAAGCAGACAGTCGTGGGCTACATGCGAATAGGATTGCAACAAGCAATTATTGCCGACAATCGTTTTTCCTTTTGCAGCCGTTCCCCGGTTCACGGTACAATACTCCCGAATGGTTGTGTAATCACCAATTTCAACCGTGGTTTCCTCCCCCTTGAATTTCAGATCTTGAGGTATTCCGGCAATGACTGCCCCCGGAAATATTTTGCAGTTTTTCCCGATTCGGGCACCGTCCATTATGACCACATTGGGTCCAATCCAGGTTCCGTCGCCGATGGCAACATCGGCCGAAATAGTAACAAACGATTCAATCGTTACATTATTCCCGATTTTCGCTTTCGGGTGGATATTGCAGAGAGTTGGATTCATTCTTCTATTCTGCTTTATTTTCAATAATCTGGGCCATAAATTCTCCTTCGGAGGCCAGTTGATTTCCGACAAACACGTATCCCTTCATGGTAGCAATACCCCGTCGGATGGGAGTGATCAGTTCAACCTTGATAATGAGCGTGTCGCCGGGTACGATTTTTCGACGAAATTTAATTCCGTCAATTTTTAGAAAATAAGTTGAATAACTTTTTTCCGGATCCATCTGGTTTAATACAAATAACCCCCCCACCTGGGCCATGGCCTCTATTTGCAGGACACCCGGGAAAACCGGTTCCTGGGGAAAATGTCCGGTAAAAATCGGTTCATTGAAGGTAATATTTTTGATTCCCACAATGCAATTATCCTTAATTGCAATGACCTTGTCGACCATCAAAAACGGATAGCGGTGGGGTAAGAGTTCTTTAATCCGATTGATATCGATAACCGGCTCCTGATCGGGATTGTAACGGGGTGCGGCTGTTTTGGAGAATTGTTTGGACATTTCTTTGTGCAGAAGTTTTGCAAACTGAACATTGGAAGAATGCCCGGGACGGGTAGCGATGATCTTTCCTTTGATCGGTTTTCCGACGAGGCTCAAATCGCCAACTATATCGAGTAGTTTATGGCGTGCCGGTTCGTTGTCGAAATGAAGAGAAAGGTTATTGAGGATCCCTTTTTGCCCGTTCAGTTTCACATGTTCGTGATGGAAAAGATCGGCAATGCGGTCAAGTTCAGCCTGGGTTACATCCCGTTCCATGATCACAATGGCATTATCGAGATCACCTCCTTTTACCAAATTGTTGTTGAGTAAAAATTCCAGTTCATGAAGAAAAACGAAGGTACGGCAGGGGGCAATTTCCTTTCGGAAATCGGAAAGGGATCCCATTTGGGCAAATTGATTTCCCAGGACACTCGAATTATAGGAGATCATTACATCGACACTGTAGGCCGAATCGGGCAAGGCAATCAGTTCTACACCGCTTTTGGGGTCTTTATAAACAATTTTTTCCCTGATTTCAAAATATTCTTTTTCCTCATCCAGTTCCCGTATGTTGTTTTCTCCGATGGCATCAAAAATCAAGGCTGAACTGCCATCCATGATCGGGGCTTCGGGGGCATCTACTTCGATGAGCAGGTTGTCAATCCCTAGCCCTTGAAGGGCAGCCAGGGTATGCTCAATTGTTCCGATTCGGGCGCCGTCCTTCTCGATAACGGTACCCCTTGACGTGTCGAAAACATTGGTAACAACGGCTTCTATTTCAGGAGTATTTTGCAGATCGGTGCGCTTAAACACAATTCCGTAGTTTGCCGGGGCGGGTATAAAGGTCATATTGACAATCAGTCCGGTATGTAATCCTTTACCCGATAATTTTACTTCGTGAATAATGGTTTTTTGTTTTTCGGACATACAAACAAGGTTAGCAAGCTGTTTCTGAATATTTAAAGATTCTTTTTTTTCAGGTCATGAATATCGTTAAACAAATCGGGAAGATTACGGAAAACGGCATAAGCCCTTAAATAACGGGATGCTTCCATGCCATAACTCCCCAGGTAGGTTTTTCCCGCAGGAATGTTTTTTGAAATACCCGTTTTCGCGCCAATGGTTACTTTTTCTCCAATTTTCAAGTGGCCTGCAATTCCGACCTGCCCTGCCATGACGCAGTTTTTACCTATGGTTGATGACCCGGCAATGCCTGTTTGACCGGCCAAGACTGTGTTTTCTCCCACGACGACATTGTGCCCTATTTGGACCAGGTTGTCAATTTTCACTCCTTTTTGGATTTTGGTCGATCCCATTGTGGCGCAATCAATCGTTGTATTGGCGCCAATTTCTACGTCATCTTCCAGAATGACATTCCCAATTTGGGGTATTTTTTTATACGTTCCATCGGGCAGGGGGGCAAATCCAAAACCATCGGAGCCAATCACAGAACCAGCATGGAGAATACAGTTATTCCCAATTTGTGTGTGGGGATATATTTTGACCCCGGAATAGAGAATAGTATTGTTCCCAATGGTCGCACCATCGCCAATCCAAACATGCGGATGAATAGACACACGGTCTTGAATACGAACATGATCGCCAATATATGCAAAGGCGCCAAGGTACACATCGTTGCCAATAGACGCGCTTGGTGAAATGTAAACCGGATGTTCGGTACCCGTTTTCTTCGGAAGGGATTGAACGTAAAGTTCAAGCAGTTTTGAAAGGGCGGCATAAGCATCGGGCACTTTAATCAGCGTGGCATGGGTATCCCGTGCAGGGATAAAATCATCGTTCACCAAGACAACCGAAGCCTTTGTTGTGTAAAGAAAATCGGAATATTTCAAATTCGACAGAAAAGAAAGCGTTTCCGGTTTCCCTTCATCAATTTTTGAAACTCCCGTAATTTTCTGACCTGGATCGCCGACAATTTCACCCCCAAGGAAGGATGCAATTTCACGCGCTGTAAATTCCATAAAGTGATCAATTTTGCTGCAAAATAAAGAAAAAAATATTAGTTTATGTCCAAATCCTTGGGATAGCAGAGAAAATGTTTTTTTACTTTCTTCGATAACGCACCTAAATCGATATCGGAGGCATCGCGTAAATCGCATGTTTCGTTGTTCTGGAATGCGATCAGAATGTTCTCTTCGCCGGGTTCGTAAGCACTGTTGGTAATTTCACCTGTAAAAACAAAATAGTCCAGATCCCTTTCATCAACAGAGTACACCAACCGGGCAGCTTGTTTCAATTTTTCTATCTGAGGCGCAGGGAAGGGTTTTTCGGAGAGGATGATACGAAAAAGGCGGCGATGGATAATGGACTGCGACAAAATCGAAAGAACCGCATCGGGATGTTGGCACCAGATTTTGATCGAAGAAAGAATGTCACTATCATCGAGTTGGACAAAATGATTGGTAATAATCCCGGAAAGTTGTCGATTGGCTAAATCTCCGGGTTCGATGGTATTTTTTAAAAGCCAGAGAAGAGCTGGAGGGGCGAAAAGTTCTTCTCCCTGATGTACCAATTCTTTTGCCCGCTTCAGGATGTGGATCAGCATGTGTTCGGCAGCGATCACTGTCTTGTGCAGGTAAACCTGCCAATACATCAACCTGCGGGCAATAAGAAATTTTTCAACCGAGTAAATCCCTTTTTTATCAACAACCAGGTGATCGTCTTTAATGTGCATCATTTTTATAATCCGGTCCGATCCAATTGTTCCCTCAATCACTCCGCTGTAAAAACTGTCCCGTCGAAGGTAATCAAGACGGTCGACATCGAGTTGGCCGGCCACGAGTTGATGCAGAAACTTTTTGGGGTATTCGTTTTTAAAAATGCGAATCGCCATTTGAAGCTTACCTTCAAATTCTTCGTTAAGTTGCTCTATCAAAAGCAAGGACATTTTCTCATGGGGTATACCTTTTACAAGTGAGTATTCAAGCGCATGGGAAAAAGGTCCGTGCCCGATATCGTGCAACAGGATGGCAACCGAAGCAGCATCGGCTTCTTCGCTCGTTATTTCTACTCCTTTATTTCTGAGGGCATCAATTGCCGTACGCATCAGATGCAACGAACCCAATGCATGTTCAAACCGGGTATGATTCGCGCCCGGATAGACCAGGTTGGATAGACCCAGTTGACGGATTCTTCGGAGTCGTTGAAAAAAAGGATGTTCGATCAGATCAAAAATCAGATCACTTTGCAGATTGATAAATCCCAGCACCGGATCGTTGATGATCTTTCGCTTATTGATGGATGATTTCGACATTCGAGCGTACGTTACACTGCGAAAGTAACAGATCTTGGTTGGAATTCCCATAAAGACCTGCCAAACAATTGTTTTTTTTAATTTTTACCGTTGATATTCATGCATCAATTTTGTTCGATTCATTATTATTTGTATTTTTGCGCCAATTCTGTACGACATGTGTAGGGGACAGCAGTCCCCTATTTTATTGGAAACAAGCGATGATAGATCGAGAAAACATTGAAAAAAGAGCACTTGAAGCACTATCGGACGAAATGTTCCTTGTGGGGATTTCGGTTCGTTCGGGCAATGTTATCGACGTGTACATCGATAGTGATCAGGGACTTACAATTGAGCATTGTGTTTCGGTGAGCCGGTATATTGAGCAACATCTCAACCGCGATGAAGCGGATTTCGAGTTGAATGTTTCTTCGCCCGGCCTGGGGAAACCCTTTCAGGTTTACCGTCAGTATATAAAAAATGAAGGTGAACGGGTTGAGGTAACAGTTCCTGGTGAAAAACCGGTTTCCGGTATCCTGAAAAATGTTCGTCCCGAAGGTTTTGACCTGGAAATTAAGACCATAGAAAAAAGTGATGGGAAGAAAAAAAAGGTTGAGGTGATCCATTGTTTATTCTATGGATTTGACCAAAAACCGGAAGTGAAAAATATCATATCGTTCAAATAAATTAAAAAGGTGAAAATGGACAACATGAACCTGATCGATACGTTTGCCGAGTTTAAGGATCTAAAAAACATCGACAGGGCAACCATGATGAGCGTACTTGAAGATGTATTTCGCAGCATGCTTCAAAAAAAGTACGAAAGCGATGAGAATTTCGATATTATCATCAATATCGATAAGGGAGACTTCGAAATTTGGCACTATCGCGAAGTAGTTTCCGATGAGGATTTTACCGATCCCAACAAACAAATTCCTTTATCGGAAGCCAAAAAAATCGACGCCGATTTTGAAGTGGGCGAAGAGGTTAGCGACGAAGTGAAACTCCTCGATTTTGGGCGGAGGGCAATTTTAAATCTGCGGCAAAACCTGGCCAGTCGGATCCTTGAACTGGAAAAGGACAGTATCTATACCAAATATAAAGATAAGGTAGGGGAAATTGTTACCGGCGAAGTATATCAAATTTGGAAAAAAGAGATTTTGGTTCTCGATGACGAAGGAAATGAACTGATTCTGCCTAAATCGGAACAAATCCCAACCGATTATTTCCGAAAAGGCGACAATGTCCGGGCCGTGGTTTATAAGGTTGAACTCAGGAACAACAACCCGCTTATAATCCTTTCCCGCACTCAGCCGGCTTTTCTTGAACGATTGTTTGAACTCGAAGTTCCGGAAATATTTGACGGACTCATTACCATCAAAAAAATTGTCCGGGTACCGGGGCAAAGGGCAAAGGTTGCTGTTGAATCCTACGACGAACGAATCGATCCGGTTGGTGCCTGTGTGGGGATGAAAGGATCGAGGATTCATGGAATCGTTCGTGAACTTCGGAACGAAAACATCGATGTGATCAATTTTACCACCAACATTTCCCTGTACATTCAACGGGCATTAAACCCGGCAAAGATATCGAGCATTAAGATCAACGAAGCAAACAAAACGGCCGAAGTGTATTTAAAACCCGAAGAAGTATCGCTGGCTATCGGGAAAGGGGGTTTGAACATCAAACTGGCCAGCCAGCTTACCGGCTACGAAATTGATGTTTACCGTGAAATGCAGGCCGATGACGAGGACGTTAACCTGGATGAATTCTCCGACGAAATTGAAGATTGGGTTATCGATCAATTGAAGGCCATTGGTTGCGATACAGCCAAAAATGTTTTGAGCATCAGTCGTGCCGATCTGATTAAACGTACCGACTTGGAAGAGGAAACCATTGATGATGTACTGAAAATATTGAAATCGGAATTTGAATCCTAAGGACTCAATACGTAATAACAACAATTAGGTTAATATGGAGCCAGGCAAAGGAACACAGCGTTTAGGAAAAGTGGCCCGGGAGTTTAACGTGGGGATTGTAACCATGGTTGAATTCCTGAACAAAAAGGGATTTTCGGTCGAGACAAACCCTAACGCGAAAATCGATGATGAGCAGTATATCCTTCTTCAAAAGGAATACAGCAAAGATATCGATTTGAAAAAGGAGTCGGAAAAACTGAATCTTCGAACCCATCGCCACCAGAAAAATGAGACACTCACCATCGATGATATTGTTGAAACCGATGAGGATCAGACCGATGATTCTGAAGATGAAGACATTCTGATCATTACTGATCACAGTGCAAAAAAGGTGATTCCTCCCGTCCATAAAGAGCAACACGAAGACATTTCCCTGGTTCCCAAAAAAGAAATAAAGGTTATTGGGAAAATTGATTTGGAACGCAAGCCGGTGAAAACAAAACCCGTTGCTGAAGCAGAAAAACCCACAAAGGTGGAAGAAGCAAAACCAACGAAAGAAACAACCCCTCCGGAAACTCCTGAAAAAGTTGTGATTGGAAAAGCCGAACCGAAAATGGAAAAGCCGGCTCCCCCGAAAGAAGTTCCCCAGGAAATACCCGAGACTTTGACCGAAAAACAGGAAACCGTTTCTTCTCCTGTTCGGAACCTGCCGGAGGAGATTGAAACAAAAATCCCCAAAATGGAAAGCGATTTAAAAGTTGTTGGGA
>DAIMEA010000154.1:0-8772 GCA_036725585.1 Prolixibacteraceae bacterium
GAAACCGGGTTGAATGCAGGTATGTATTTCTATTCGGTATCCATGGATCAGAAATCGATTCAAACCGGAAAGCTTCTGAAAACAGATTGACCTCAATTTATCCCGTTTCTTAGATATCCCAATTATTTCCAAATGCATTCAATTGGCTTCTATTGCTTTCTATTTCTGAAAAACCGGAACTTCACTTCATCAAAAATCCGTGTATTTGCTCTGCTGCTTCCCTTCCGCTGGCCAGGGCATGCACCACCAGGCTGGCCCCGTTTTTGGCGTCGCCGCAGGCAAACACCTTTTCCACGGTAGTTTCGGACTTTTTATGCTTTGTTTGTATATTACCCCGGGTGTCGTAAGCCAAACCCAGGTCGTCGAGCAGCCCTTCGTGCTCGGCGTGGACAAAGCCCATCGACAACAGGACCAGTTCGGCTTTGATGACCTCTTCGGTACCGGGAATTTCGTTCATCACCCAGCGGCCGTTGTCGTCATTCGTCCAGTCGACTTTTATCACTTCGGCCCCGGTCACTTTCCCGTTCTCGATAAGGATGCGCTTGGTCGAAAGGCTCCAGCGCCGTTCGCAGCCTTCCATGTGCGAGCTGGACGTGCGTAATACGTTGGGCCAATATGGCCAGGGATTATTTTCAAGCCGTTTGGCCGGTGGCTTGGGCAATATTTCAATCTGGGTAACCGTGTTTGCTTTTTGCCGGATCGACGTTCCCACACAGTCGGAACCGGTATCACCGCCGCCTATCACCAGTACGTTTTTCCCGGTGGCCAGAATCCGTTCGTGTGTCTCGAATTTGCGACCGCGGATTTTTTGGTTTTGTTGTTTCAGGAAGTCCATGGCAAAATGAATGCCTTCGGCTTCGCGCCCCGGAACCGTCAGATCCCGGGGTTTCATCGCGCCAACAGCAAGGCATATCGCGTCGAATTTCTTCAGCAGTTCGTTTCTGGAAAGATCCTTCCCCACCCGGGTGTTCACCACAAAGGCTATGCCCTCGGCTTCGAGCACCCGCAGGCGCCGGTCGTTAATCCCCTTGTTGAGCTTAAAATCGGGTATGCCGTAGCGTAACAAGCCACCAATGGCATCGTCGGCTTCAAAAACCGTAACCGTATGGCCCAACTGGTTCAACCAATCGGCAGCCGCCAGGCCCGAAGGCCCGGAGCCCACCACCGCAACCTTCTTCCCGGTGCGTTTTGCCGGGATCCGGGGCTCAACCAGGCCGAGGTCGAAAGCTTTCTCGATCACCGAGCATTCGTTTTCGCGAATGGTTACCGGTTCGTTGTGAATGTTTAACACGCACGATTTCTCGCACAGAGCCGGGCACACCCTCCCGGTAAATTCCGGAAAAGTATTGGTCGACGTCAATACCTCATACGCTTCCTTATAATTACCCCGGTACAGGGCGTCCTGCCATTCGGGTATTTTGCTGCAAACTGTGCAGGCCCAGTGACAAAAGGGCACCCCACAATCCATACAGCGCGATGCCTGCGCTTTGCGATCCTCTTCGTTGAGGGTTTGTTCTACCTCACCAAAGTCGCCGATCCGTTCCTGCAAAGGACGATAACCGCTGTCCTTGCGACCCATCTCCATAAATCCTGTTGGTTTTCCCATCGTTTTAAAAATCAAGATATCCTATTCCCATTCTGCCAACCGGCAGTCAACTCAACCAATTACTGATTGCCGATTACTCTTTTTTACTCATGCCGTCGTTCGTCGACTGATTTTTCAAGCTCCAGTTCAATTTTACGCAACTTCTCTTCTTCGAGGATTTTCTTGTACTCGAAGGGGATCACTTTCACAAACCTGGGAAGGTATTCATCCCAGTTGGTGAGGATTTTTGCGGCCAGCGAACTCCGGGTTTGCATCAGGTGGTCGCTGATCATCGACTGCAATTCCACAATATCGATCCGGTCTTCCACTTTTGCCAGTTCAACCAGTCCTTTGTTACAGAAGAAATCGAAGTCGCCCTCTGCATCGAGCACGTAGGCGATGCCTCCGCTCATTCCGGCGGCAAAATTCCGGCCGGTTTTTCCCAGAACAGCTACCCGTCCGCCGGTCATATACTCGCAACAATGATCGCCGGCTCCCTCCACAACGGCCATGGCGCCTGAATTCCGTACGGCAAAACGTTCCCCCACTACGCCGCGGATAAAAACCTTTCCGCTGGTTGCTCCATACAGTGTGGTATTTCCCACGATAATGTTCTGCGACGGGTCGAAGGTCGATTTGGAGCGGGGCACCACCACGATGGTCCCCCCCGATAGCCCTTTGCCGAGGTAATCGTTGGCATCGCCTTGCAAACGGAGCGAAATCCCTTTCACCAGAAAAGCGCCGAAGCTTTGCCCTGCCGACCCATGAAAAATACAATTAATGGTATCTTCGGGTAAGGCTTCTTCGCCATAACGCTTCGAGATTTCTCCGGAAAGCATGGCCCCCACGGTACGTTGTACATTGTTAATTTCCTTTTCAATCCAGACGCGTTGTTTGCTTTTGATGGCCGGGTTGGCTTCCCGGATCAGGGTCTGGTCGATATGGTCGTCGAGATCGAGGGTATTCTCATGAACGTTCCGGATGGCAAAAACATCCGCTTCCTTCGGCTTGTACAGGACCTTTTCAAAATCGATTTTTGCCGATTTCCAGTTTTGCACATCGGGATCCACTTCGAGCAGTTCGGGCCGTCCGATGATATCGTCGAGCCGGGTGTAACCCATCGAGGCCAGGTACTCCCGAACTTCTTCGGCCAGGAAGCGAAAGAAATGGATCACGTATTCCGATCGCCCGATAAAGCGTTCGCGGAGTTTTTCGTTCTGGGTGGCAATCCCCATCGGACAGGTATTGAGATGGCATTTGCGCATCATGACGCAGCCCAGTACTATGAGGGCCGAGGTGCTGAAGCCGAATTCTTCGGCGCCCAGACAAGCCATTTTCACAATGTCTAGGCCGGTTTTCAGCTGTCCGTCGACCTGTAGTTTCACCCGTCGGCGAAGATCATTGATCACCAGGGTTTGCTGCGTTTCGGCAATTCCCAGTTCGGGAGGCACTCCGGCGTGTTTGATCGAGCTGGCGGGCGATGCACCTGTTCCTCCGTCGTAACCGGCAATGATGATGATATCGGAGAAGGCTTTAGCCACACCCGCAGCTACCGTACCCACCCCGGCTTCGGCCACCAGCTTTACGGAAACCTTTGCCGCCGGATTGGCACATTTCAGGTCGTAGATCAACTGGGCCAAGTCTTCAATAGAATAAATATCGTGATGGGGCGGGGGAGAAATCAGGGTAATCCCAGGTGTCGAATTCCGGGTTTTGGCAATGATCGTGTTCACTTTAAACCCGGGGAGCTGTCCCCCCTCGCCCGGCTTGGCCCCCTGGGCAATTTTAATCTGCAGTTCCTCGGCATTAACCAGATAGTTGTTGGTTACCCCAAAGCGACCCGAAGCCACCTGTTTGATTTTGCTGTTTTTGATCGTTCCGAAACGGGCGGGATCTTCCCCACCCTCGCCGGTATTGCTTCGCCCGCCAATGGTATTCATGGCAATAGCCAGCGCTTCGTGGGCTTCCTTGCTAATGGAACCGTACGACATAGCGCCGGTAACAAAACGCTTCATGATCGATTCGGCCGGTTCCACATCCGAAATATCAACCGCTTTCTTTCCGGGCCTGATACGCAAGAATCCACGGATGAAATGGGTTTTGGCCTCTTCGTTGATTCGGGCCGAGAATTCTTTGAATTTCGAATAATCGTTTGTGCGGGTACTCCACTGCAGCAATCCGATGGTTTCGGGATTCCAGGCATGGCGTTCCCCACCGCGACGATAATGGTACACACCCTCTGTTTTCAATTGGAAGGGCTCATTTTTGTTCGAAAAAGCCTTTTCGTGAAACATCAGTGCCTCGGCGGCTAGTTCGGCATAGCTAACACCCCCGATGCGGGATGGAGTGCCTGTAAAATATTTATGAATCAACTCGGGGTGGACCCCCAGCGCCTCGAAAATCTGGGCCCCGTGGTAGCTTCTCAGGGTCGAGATTCCCATCTTTGATATAATTTTCAGAAGCCCCTTTTCGATGGCTTTGATATAATTTTTACGGGCCTCACTGTATTTATAACTGATTTCCCCGATATTGACCAGTTCGTTGATCGTGGCAAAAGCCAGATAAGGATTCACAATGCTGGCACCATAGCCAAACAACAGGGCAAAGTGCATCACCTCGCGGGCTTCAGCTGTTTCGACAATGATCCCGATCTGCATTCTTTTCTGGACCTGTATTAAATGATGATGGACAGCAGCCGTTACCAGCAGGGAAGGCAGGGCCGCCATTTCGCTGCTGATAAATCGGTCGGACAGAATAATGAAATTCTTTTCATCATCAACCGCCTTCTCTGCCTGGTCGAGAATGTTGTCCAGTGCTTTCCGGAAACCCTTCTCTCCTTCTTTGGCCGGGAAAACCATCGGGATGGTCACATGCGAAAAATAGGCATCCTTGATGTCCTTTATCTTTCCCAGGTCGGTATTGGTTAAAATTGGATGCCGGAATTTAATCATCTTGCAATGTTCCGGGTTTTCTTCGAGGATGTTTTTGTTCAGCGATCCGATGTAATTGGTCAGCGACATGACCAGTTCTTCGCGGATGGGGTCGATGGGTGGATTGGTTACCTGGGCAAACTGTTGCTTGAAATAGTTAAAAAAACGCTGTGGCTTCTCGGAGAAGGCGGCCAGAGGCGTATCATTGCCCATAGACGAAGTAGGTTCCATGCCGTTCGTGGCCATTTCCTTCACCACAATCCGGACATCTTCTTTTGAATAACCAAACTCCCGGAGGTAGGTTTCAAATTCTTCGCCCATACCGGAAGGAACCCGCTGCAGTACTTCAATTTCCTCGAGCAACAAGCGGTTTTCTTTCAACCAGTTCTGATAGGGATTTCTCTGGGTCAGTTCCTTTTTCACTTCCTGATCGGGAATGATGACTCCTAGTTTTGTATCGACCAGGAGGATTTTCCCGGGTCGCAGCCGGCCCTTTTCCCGGATGCTTTCCGGGGGGAATACCTGGACGCCTGTTTCCGATCCCATCACAATCAGGTTATCCTTGGTAACCAGGTAGCGCGAAGGGCGCAAACCGTTCCGGTCAAGCGTTCCGCCAATGTAGCGTCCATCGGAAAAAACCAACGAAGCCGGCCCGTCCCAGGGTTCCATTATCGTGGAATGGTATTCATAAAAAGCTTTCAGACTATCGGGGATGGGATTTTTATCGTTATACGATTCGGGGATCATCATGCAAAGGGCATGGGGAATCGACCGGCCGGCCATGTACAAAAATTCGAGTACGTTGTCGAAGGAGGCGGAGTCACTCCGCCCCGGTTCGATTACCGGCAGTACCTTTTTCAGATCCTCGCCCAGCACTTCCGATCGCAGCAACGACTCCCGTGCATGCATCCAAAGTCGGTTACCCCGCACAGTATTGATTTCGCCGTTGTGGGCAATGATCCGGAAAGGCTGCGCCAACTCCCAGGTGGGAAAAGTATTCGTGCTAAACCGGGAATGAATCAGGGCAATGGCGCTTTTCATCGAAGGATCCTGCAAATCGGGAAAATATTCCGGTACCTGGCCCGGCGTGAGCATTCCTTTATATACCATCGTCTTTGTGGAAAGACTGGGAAAATAAAATGCATTTTTGTTTTTCAGCTTGGACAAACGTATGGCATTTTCAGCCAGCTTTCGCACCACATACAGTTTCAGTTCAAGGGCTTCCTGTTCCCGTTTCACAATCGATTTAACAAAAACCTGAACCATCCGGGGTTCGGCCCGCAGCGCAATTTCTCCCGGAGCTTTCGAGTCGACGGGTAATTCACGTATGTGAAAAAGATCCAGATCTTCTTCGAGACAAATATCTTTAAAGGTCGAAATACACAAATCGGCTTCCTTCTTGTTCTTGGGCAGAAAAAGAAGCCCGGTGCCGTAAAGCCCTTCATCGGGCAGGCTGATGCCCAACTTCATGTTAAACTCATGCGGAACCTGGATCAATATCCCTGCGCCATCACCGGTTTTGGCATCGGCGCCCACGGCTCCCCGATGGTCCATATTGGCCAAAACTTCGAGCCCTCGCTGAATAATTTCATGCGACTTTTTCCCTTTTATATGGGCGACAAATCCGATTCCACAATTGTCGTGTTCAAAATCAGGACAATATAAGCCCTGCATTTCCGGCATTTCTCCTTGCATAATCCTTTCCTTTCAAATTCATAAATCCGGGAACCGTCGTCTTTTCCCGGCCTAAGGCCGCATTTCATCATGTTTCAAAATTCCATTATTAGTGTTTTTTTTATGACATAATGAGATGCTTTTTTCAGTTTTTTAAAATATATGTCCGCAAAAACTGAATTTTCATCAAAAATATATATTCATTAAGAAAGAAACAATACCCTAAATAAAAGCGTTAAAAAAGGGAAAGAAATGGAAAGCAAAGAATTCATCTAAAAAATTACATACTATTGATTTTGTGTATTTTACATTATCGAACAAGCAAAAGGTCCGCGAAAGGAAAACAAGAAAGTTTATATGAAAAAACAAAGATCAAAAGCAAAGATATTCTATCTTATATCTTCTACTTTAATTTGAAAATATGTTTCTGTACAGCAACATATTAATACTGCCAAATTCCACCCACATCAAAGGAAACGCAAAAAAATAAGAAAAGGAAAAGAGTCGGTTTGTTAATTTTTTATTATGAATAGGCTAAAAGTTTTTCCATCGCATCCCGAACCCGGTTAAAAGAAAAGGATTGGAGAACGGCATCCATTTTTTCCATAATCTCCCGGGAACACAGGTTCCCGATGCTTCCGGGGTGGGTATGCCGCACTTTCTTAACCGGCAGATAACTGCCTTCGGCAATCTTTTGGGCTACATGTCGATACGCATCACGAAACGGCATGCCTTCGTTCACCAGTTTATTGACTTCCTCCACCGTGAACAAATAATCGTACTTCCGGTCGTCGAGAATTTTTTCGTTTAGCTTCATCGAAGAAAGCGCATAAGCGGCAATTTCCAGACATTGCTTCATTTCGCCAAAAGCAGGGATGAAGATTTCTTTCACCAATTGAAGGTCTCGGAAATAACCACTGGGAAGATTGTTCGTCATCAGGGTAATCTCGTTGGGCAACGACTGGATTTTGTTGCAATGGGAACGCAGGAGTTCGAATACATCCGGATTTTTTTTATGGGGCATAATGCTCGACCCCGTGGTGAGATGATCGGGGAGGCCGACAAAGCCAAAGTTCTGGCTCATGAACAGGCAAACATCATAAGCGAGCTTCGATAAGGTAGCTGCAAGGGAAGCCAGACCAAAGGCCACGGATTTTTCGACCTTACCGCGCCCCATCTGGGCATAAACCACATTGTAATTCATCGAGTCGAAACCCAGTAAATCGGTTGTCAGTTGCCGGTCGATGGGAAAGCTGGACCCATATCCGGCGGCCGATCCCAGTGGATTCTGATTGGCCATTTTCCAGGCGGCCAACAAAAGGTACAAATCGTCGGTAAGGCTTTCGGCATAGGCTCCGAACCACAATCCAAACGACGAGGGCATGGCAATTTGTAAGTGGGTATAACCAGGGATCAGGATATTTTTTCCTTCCTCGCTCCGTGTGATCAGAACATCGAAAAGGCGCTTCACCATCTGGGTGATTGATTCGATTTCGCTCCGGATAAAGAGTTTAAGATCCAGAAGGACCTGATCGTTTCGGGAGCGGCCGCTGTGGATTTTCTTTCCCATGTCGCCCAAAGTCCGTGTCAACTGCAACTCAACCTGCGAATGAATATCCTCGACGCCGTCTTCAATTCGGAATTCATCTCGTTCTATCTGCCCGTAAATCAGTTTCAATTCCCGGAGCAGAGGCTGCAATTCGTCGTCGCCGATCAAGCCAATTTTGTTCAACATAATGGTATGGGCCATGGATCCCATTACATCCCAAGGCGCCAGAAAACGATCCATTTCGGGATCTTTTCCGATGGTGAATCCTTCGATAAGCCGGTCGACCGGGACGCCTTTATCCCAAATCTTCTGCGCTTCCTTCTTTTCGGACATAAATTTTGTTTTTTACAAAAATAGTTATTTGTCGGGAATTTCGGGAAGGATCGGCAGATGAGGCATGGAATGAAAAATGGAAAATTCCGATGGTTTTTTTTCAAACGAAAAAGTTGGATTCATTTTTTCTGTACAAAATTATTCGTATATTGCGGCGTCAATTATTCTTCAATTGGCGTTTTTAGTTTGGGGTTTCCCCTCCGGATTCGTCCGGAGGGGGTTTCCCATTTATAGGGGTATATGTTTTCGCATATTATTCATCCATATTCTTGAATATCAGAGAAATTCATTGGTGCAAATAAAATAATAAGCGTTCACGGCAGATCGTTTAACAGCCCAAATTTTTTACCGTACTCTTTATGATAGCATAACGACCCCGTCGATCGGTATCGAAAAAAAAGGATCCGACAGGGGTGGATCCATCCTCCCGGACGAGGCATAAAAAGCAGGATCAACAATTAGAAACGGTACACATTCCCGGCTTCATAACGGGAGGTACTGTGAATTACGTATCGGTTTTGAAGAGTGCGGAATGTTTCCAGGGCCAATTCCGGGGAGTTGTTCTCGCCCGACAAGTGAGAAAGGAATAGGGTATGAAGGTTCTCGCCTGCAAATTCGTTTACCAGACCAAGCGCCTGCACATTCGACAGGTGGCCCATATCGGATGCAATCCGCGTCTTCAGCGACCAGGGGTACGCACC
>DAIMEA010000155.1:0-8750 GCA_036725585.1 Prolixibacteraceae bacterium
CGAAGCGGAATGAGGAATCTTTTGAAACAAGGGATTCCTCCTCTCCCGATAGCCATCGGGATCGTCGGAATGACACCTCTTAACAACTTTCATATCAGCATTGTGCACAAAAAATATTGAGTAAAAAGACGCAAAGGTTCACTCTTCACCTTGTTTCTCGCAAAGACGTAAAGGCGCAAAGGCACAAAGGTTCGCCCTCCGCTCTCCGCCCTCCGCAAAAAAAACCAAAAAAAAAGTAGGGTCGTTTCCCGTTGATACGGATCATAAGTAAAGACAAATCATTTAATAATGTAATGCTATAGTGATGAAAACAGGAAGTGTATTTTTAGCTGCATTCGTGGCCCTGGGATTTTTTTCGTGTCAACAGGCCGACGATCTTTCTCCTCAGGATGAAGCTTTGGTTCTGAAATCGGCCGAAATAGCCGGGAACGATCTCTACATGGATGAACTCTCGGAAGAATCGTTGACGGAAGTGGAGTTTTTCTCCCAGGCAGAGGTTCAACTGAAAAATCTGGCAAGGATAAAGGGCCGTAAACATACGCTTCTCGACTGGAAAGTCGGGATGCGGTACCCGGTAGGGCAATGCCCCGATGTATCGATCGATACGGCCGAAACGGGATACCCGGTTACGATTACCCTCGATTACGGCGATTCAACAGAATTGACCAATGGAAGAGTATTAAGTGGAATCGTTAGCATCGTCATTTCCGGTCCCCGCTTTATCGATGGAAGCACCCGGATGATCACCTACACGGATTTTCAGATCGATTCGGTGGGCATTGCCGGAACGGTGCGCGAACAGTTCCGTGGCGATAACGAAACTTCCCGGGAGGTTACGGTAGTTGGCGATTTGCAGTTTACCCTTCCCGATGGGACGGTCGTTAAGCGTGAATCGGAGAAAGTTCGTACATGGCTCGAAGGTTTGGATACGCCCGAAGTATTTGAAGACGATGTGATTGAGATCACAGGATTTGTCCAGGCGGAAAGCAGCTCCGGAACTTCGTGGGCGAAAACCATTCTGGAGCCCCTGGTCCGGGAAGGATCCTGCCGGTATTACGTTCAGGGGATTGTTGCATATTCCGAAAACGGTGAAGTACTGGCCCAGGTCGACTTTGGCGATGGAGCATGCGACGAAACCGCCACATTGACGGTTAACGGCGAAGATATAGAGATTGAACTTACGGGGCAACGGCCGCATGTGAACACCCACAACCGGAAAGCCCATCCCGGAGCAAACCATTAACCGGAGAAGAAAAGGGGAAAAGCGTGTTCTTTTTACCGGAATACGCTTCCCCGATGTCCGGATTTCTGTTAAATTTGACACAACAGAAATTGCAGGACATTGACAAGGGACACGTTCAAAACACTGTTTGACCAGTATTTCGACGACATACGGAAATACTTGTTCTACCGGTCGGGCGATGAAGAACTGGCGACCGACATCGCACAGGATACCTTTATGCGTTTATGGGAAAAACAAATCGATGTGGATCCCCGTACGGTTAAAGGATTGTTGATCAAGATCGCCAATGATTTTTTCATTTCCCGTTACCGCAAAGAGAAGTTTGCCTTTTCGTTTTTTAAAACCTTTCGTCCCGATACACTGGATCGAACACCGGAGGAGAATTTAACGTATCAAGAATTGGAAAAAGCCTATGAGGAAGCTTTAAAATCGATGCCTGAAAAACAGCGAACCGTTTTTTTAATGAACCGAATCGACGAAAAGAAATACCGGGACATTGCCGGGGAGTTGGGATTAAGTGTCAAAGCAGTTGAAAAGCGAATGACCCTCGCCTTGGAGCACTTGCGAAAGAATTTAAAAGGAGTTGCAATGTTCCTCTTCCTGTTGGGTGCAAAAATTTTTCAGGATAAAACCGTACGAAATTGAAAAAAGAGCAGAAACATAGAGAACCATGGAACGAAGAGACCCGGAGTAAAAAACTCTTCAGCGGGCGCTATTTTGCCTGGACGAAGAGCCGGGATGAAGTCTGGGCTTCAATTGAGGGGAAAATGGGGGAGAGCCGTTCTGTTGCGCGCCCTGTTGTTTTCCTTCAACGTCAATGGTTTCGGTATGCCGCGGCCGCGGTTTTAGCCCTCTTGATCGGAACCGGTTTCTTCATCCGTTTTTATGCCCGCACAATTGTGAGCCCCCCGGGCCAACATCTTTTGGCCGAATTGCCCGATGGATCGACGGTTTATCTGAATGCCGAATCGGAATTAGCATATCATCCCTATTGGTGGAAGGTGAAGCGAATTGTCGGGTTTGAGGGAGAAGGCTTTTTTGAGATAAAAAAGGGCAAGGATTTTCAGGTTCGCTCGCAAAAAGGTACCACCCACGTATTGGGAACGAGTTTTAATATTTTTTCAAGGGGAGGAGCCTACGAAGTAACCTGCATCAGCGGAAAAGTGAATGTGCGATCCAAAACCCGTCAGGAAATGATACTGGAGCCGAAAAGTAAAGCGAGCGTTACATCCGGAGGAAACATCGAAGTGTTTCGTTCCATCGATGTCCTTCCAGAAATTGCCTGGAAAGACAACCTTTTCCTGTTCACAGCAACACCCGTTGGGGAGGTTTTCCGGGAAATTGAACGGCAATACGGTATCTCAATCCGGATGCTGCAAGCCAGCGACCTGGCATATTCCGGGAATTTCACCAAAGATCAGCCGGTTGAAGAGATTCTTACTTATATTTGCCTTGCATTGGGGTATGAATACGAAAAAACGGGATCGGGTTCATACGCTGTTAGGGTAATTCCGGAATGATTAAACACTGTCTCTTCATTATTGTCTTTTTGATATTGAGCCGGATAGCGCTTCCGCAAACGGATTCGTATCGGATTAATGTCACAAACAAGCCCTTAAACAAAGTGCTGGTCGAATTACGCGGCGAGTATGGTATTCAATTGTCGTACAGCGACAGCAAACTGGCATCGTACCTTGTTACCCTATCGGGGTCGTTTACGACGGAAGAAAAGCTGATCCAGGCCCTGTTGAAAGGAACGCCTTTCGTTTTGAAAAAGGTGGGAAGAGTATATGTAATTTTGCCCGAAAAACAAGAGAAGCAGATACCAAAGCCGATCCCGGTAACCCAAATTTCAGGGCAGGTGCTGGAGGCCGGCTCGGGTGAGCCCCTGCCTTTTTCTCATGTTTTTATCAACCATCAACCCTTGGTATCCGACGTACTGGGGCGTTTTACTTTTTCTTCGACGCTCGACACCTCGTTTCATCTACGGATTTCCCATCTGGGCTATTTTGTTTTCGATACCACCCTGTTTTCGGGAATAGACCAAACGTTTTCATTGGTTGCATCCACGGAACGACTTCCGGAAATCGTGGTGCAGAACAACATTGTGGAAAAGGCGGCCCAAATGGGCGACCGACCCGGAAAAATCCAGTTAAACCATACCATCGCCGATGTTTTGCCCGGCCAGGGCGATAATGCGGTTTTTAATCTGATCCGGTTGATGCCGGGTGTTTTGGCTTCGGGCGAACAGGCAACCGATCTGCTTATCTGGGGAAGTTACGAGGGCCAAAGCCAGGTTATCTTCGACGGTTTTACCTTGTTTGGTTTGAAGAATTATAACGACAACATTTCGGTAGTCAATCCCTTTTTGGTAAAAAATATTGAGATTTTTAAGGGCGGTTTTGATGCACGCTATGGCGACAGGGTGGGGGGGCTGGTGAACATTACCGGAAAGAACGGCAACCTGCAAAAACCGGTTTTCAGCCTGAATGTGAATCCCACAACAGTTAACGCCCTGCTCGAAGTACCTTCGTTTGGAAACTCCTCGGTCATGGTGGCGTACCGGCAAACGTATTACAACCTGTATGCGTCGTCCGATTTTAATATTTTTGCCCCTGTTCGCACCGGGGGCAAGGGGCAACCATCGAATGGGAACAACCGGTTTTCCTTCGATTTCGATGTCTATCCCGAAGATTATTTCTTTCAGGATTTCAATATGAAATATTCGGCCAGTCTGAATGAAGGCGATCAACTGTTTCTGAGTGTTTATGGCGGTGGAGACCGTTTTATCATTTCCGCCGAAACCGAATTGGAACGAGCCGGAAAAGGACCGGGTGGACGAACATCGCCGTACAATATTACTTTTTTCAACAAGGAATACAACCAGCAACTTGGCGGGAGCCTGGCATATAACCGAACATGGTCGGGTGGAAACCATTCCCTCTTTTCCCTGGCTCATTCCGGATTGTCGAAGAGAATGTCGGACGAAGCGGAAACCGAAGACCTGGTTTCCGGAGCGATCTACCATACCGACCGGGCAAGCGTGGTCAATAAAGCCAATGAAAATATACTCCGTAACGATAACACCTTTCACTTTTTAAACGGGCATAAACTCGAAGCGGGCGGAAGCCTGGCCTTTAACGATGCAAGCTTATCGAACAGTATCTTTATGCGGGATACCCTACGAATGGATACAACGATTTTTCATGAAAATTCGAGAATTACCCTGTATGCCCAGGACCATCTCCCCCTCGGGGAGAAATGGGTTATAAAAACCGGGCTGCGTTTCAATTATCAATTTCGGGGCGAGCGGGTGAGCCTGGAACCCCGGCTTTCTCTTTCCTATAAACCTGCGCCATCCTTTACCCTCAATGCCTCGTGGGGCATGTACAACCAGTTCATGTATAAGATTGCGAACGTCGATGCCGATCTGAATTACACATGGCTGTGGGTAACCAGTACCGACCGTATCCCCGTTCTGAGAGCAATGCATTTTGTTTTCGGCTGTCATTACTTCAAAAAGGATCTGACATTGAATGTCGAAGCCTATTACAAACCGCTCAGGGGTTTATCCCGAAGGGTTTTTGAAAACAGGCTGATCGACAGCCGGGGGGTGGATGCCTATTACTTTTATTTTGGGAATGCCCGTTCGTATGGAATCGATGCGTTTGTGAAGAAGGATTTTGGGAAACACTCCCTGTGGGCATCGTATAGCCTGGGATGGGCCGAAGAACAGCTTTCCCCTTTGGGTATCCCGCTCCCCAATTATTCCCCCGCTCCCCACGATCAACGGCATGAGGTAAAACTGGCCGGAATATACAACGTAAAAAACTTCTATTTTTCCGCTAATTATGTTTGGGGATCGGGAATGGAACTGTTGCGGCAGGTATTCGCCGAAACGACGGGTACGATCGATTACAGCCGCGTAGATGTGGCGCTCACGTACCGTTTTTATCCCTGGGGCAA
Organism: Prolixibacteraceae bacterium; assembly: GCA_036725585.1. Taxonomy (GTDB): domain Bacteria; phylum Bacteroidota; class Bacteroidia; order Bacteroidales; family Prolixibacteraceae; genus DAIMEA01. The sequence goes on from DAIMEA010000155.1 coordinate 5,210, forward strand.
AAAGGCTGAGGTGGGCGCATCGGTTTTGAACCTGTTCGACACCCAAAACCTGAAATATGCCAACATGAAGAATATCAACATTTCCCGAGAGTTTGGCTCCATCTCGGTATATACGAATTCCGTGCCTTTTACGCCGGTTGTATTTTTGAAAGTAGTCATTTAGTCCCCCCGGAAAATGCGCTTCGTTCATTTTTATGGGCTTGCATCCTTTTCTTCACCTGTTTCAAACCCTTTTGTATTCCTCTTTCGATAGCCGTGTAATCCAAAATAACTTTTTCTATATAGATCATCATGATCTGTACCGGGTGTTCCGGCATTGCCGGATCGTCCGATAACAGGGCTTTGTTTTGGCGGTATCCTTCCTTCATCCTTCGGCGAAGAAGATTTCGCTCAACGGCTTTTTTGATTGATTTTTTCGGAACCGAAAAGGCCACTTTCACCAGCGGTATTCCTATTTCTTTTTCGACAGGACGGATAATAAATTTGACGGGATAGGCAAAAAAAACCGTACCCGAACGATACAGCCGGTCCAGTTCTTCTTTATGGGTAAGTCGCTCCTTTTTCGGGAAGCGAAAAGTTTTTTCCATCGTAGCGATTATTAGACCGAAAATAAAAAAAAACCGCCTTCTTGGAGAGAAAGCGGCTGTTTTATTTCAACTTGTTCCGATTAGTCGGTTAATGCATAGCGCAAGAAGGCCTTTACATTCAAAGTTTTGTCGTTGCCGGCCAGAAATTCACGGATGGAAATTTTTCCATCTTTGACGTACGTCTGGTTCAGCAGGGTGCTTTCTTTGTAAAATTTGGCAAGAGCACCTTGGGCAATTTTGTCGAGCATTTCTTCGGGTTTACCTTCCTGACGGAATTTTTCCTTGGCAATTTCGAGCTCTTTGGCAACCACATCGGCCGGCACATCGTTTTTATCGATGGCAATGGGGCTCATGGCAGCCACCTGCATGGCTACGTCCTTGGCAACCTGGGTATCGACTTCGGTTTTGTTAAAACCAACGACGGTAGCGAGTTTGTTTCCCGGATGGATGTATGCAATGACTGATTCGGCTTCAATGACTTCGTAATACGACAGTTGGAGTTTTTCTCCAATGATGCCTGTTTGTTCAATTACATGATCGGCCAGGGTACGGCCATCCATAACCAGGGCATTGGCATCTTCCGCATTTTTGGCATCGCTGGCCAGGGCCAGTTCGAGCATTTTGTTGGTCAGGTCGATGAATCCTTGGTTTTTGGCAACAAAGTCGGTTTCACAATTTAAAACAATGATCCCAGCTTTTTTGCCGTATACTTTTCCCAAAACACAGCCTTCGGTAGCATCCCGGTCGGCCCGTTTGTTGGCAATGGCTTTTCCTTTTTCGCGAATGATCTGGATTGCTTTTTCGAAATCGCCTCCGGCATCGGCCAGGGCATGCTTGCAGTCCATCATTCCAGCGCCTGTTGCTTTGCGCAACTTCATTACATCTGCTGCTGTAATCTCCATTTTATGAATGTTTATTGAATAAAAAAAATTGCTTAATCTTCATCTTCCTCATCGGGATCCAAGTCGTCGTCGTTTTCATCGATATCAACATCGGCATCTTCGTCCTCTTCGGCATCCAGGTCTTCGTCGTTTTCTTCGATGTCTTCGTCTTCCAGATCCACCTCATCTTCGTCGACAACGGGTGCCTCTTTTTTAGCAGCCGATTTCCGGACTTTGGGTTTCTGGTCTTTTTTATCGGACGTTTCTTTTTCCCGTTCCGATTTTCGTTCGTTCAAACCTTCGGCCATGGCATCGCACATTTCACTCACGATGAGTTTGATGGATTCGGAGGCATCGTCATTGGCCGGGATGACAAAATCAATTCCCTTGGGTTCGGAGTTGGTATCGACCATGGCAAAGACAGGAATGCCCAGGCGTTGTGCTTCGCGTACGGCAATTTTCTCCTTCATTACGTCAACAATGAACAGAGCGGCGGGTAAGCGGGTCAGGTCGACAATCGAGCCCAGGATTTTTTCCAGTTTGGCCCGTTGACGGGTAATCTGCAGTTTTTCCCTTTTCGAAAGGTTGTTCCAGTTCGCCGGGTCTTTCATCAATTTATCGATCGATGACATTTTTTTCACGGCTTTCCGGATGGTAGGGAAGTTGGTGAGCATACCGCCGGGCCAGCGTTCGGTAACGTAGGGCATGTTGATGGCCGATACAAGGTCCGAAACAATTTGCTTGGCCTGTTTTTTCGTGGCGACGAAGAGTACTTTTCGCCCCGATTTGGCGATTTGTTTCATGGCAGCTGCCGACTCATCCATCTTGACGAGTGTTTTTTGCAGGTCGATGATGTGGATCCCGTTTTTCTCCATGAAGATGTACGGAGCCATGTGGGGATTCCACTTTCTTTTCAGGTGGCCGAAATGCACACCTGCTTTCAATAAATCTTCAAACTGAACTTTTGACATACGAAAATTTGTTTACATTCTGTTTGTCAATCCACAGGTAGTCCCACAGGATATTGTACATATCGTGAAGGAGTCGTGCAGATTTAGATACTAAACAAAATATGGTTGGACAATAAAAATTGATTAACGTTTCGAGAACTGGAAGCGTTTACGGGCTTTAGGCTGCCCGGGTTTTTTCCGTTCCACTTCGCGCGGGTCCCGGGTCATAAAACCCGCTTTCCGCAATTCCGATTTGCTTTCGGCATCGATCTTGACCAGGGCGCGGGCAATGGCCAGGCGAAGAGCCTCAGCCTGTCCGTTGAAACCGCCTCCGTCGAGGTTTACCCGGATGTCGTACTTATCGGCTACATTCAGCAGACTTAACGGTTGCAGTACCACATACTGAAGTGTTTCCTGAGGAAAGTATTCTTTGAAATCCCGTTCGTTAATGGTGATGCTACCCTTGCCATCTTTTACATAAATACGGGCAACGGCTGCTTTCCTTCTTCCTAATGCGTTTACTACTTCCATTATTTAATGCTGTTTAAGTCAATAACTTTGGGTTTTTGCGCCTCGTATTTGTGGTCGGGGCCTACCACCACCTTCAGGTTCCGGAAAAGTTCGCTTCCCAATCGGTTTTTGGGTAACATACCTTTTACCGCTTTTTCAATCAGCCGTTCGGGGTATTTTTTCAGGATTTCCTTCGGCGTCTGAACCGTTTGCCCTCCGGGATACCCCGAATAACGAACGTATTCCTTGTCGTCCATTTTCTGCCCGGTAAGCACTACTTTTTCGGCGTTGATCACAATCACGTTATCGCCGCAATCGACATGAGGCGTAAAGTTTGTTTTGTGTTTTCCGCGGATGATTTTGGCAACCTTGCTGGCCAAACGGCCCAGCACTTGCCCTTCGGCATCAACCACCACCCACTCTTTGTTTACCGTGGCTTTATTGGCCGAGACGGTCTTATAACTTAATGAATTCACTTGGTTTTCAAGTTTAAATTAATACCTAATTACTTTCTCTTTCTGCCTTTCGTTGTGTGTCGCCGTAACCCGCGGCTCAAAAAGTACCGGTTTCCAGCTTGCCGGATCTTTTCTCTTGCTTTGATTTTCATCGGATT
>DAIMEA010000156.1:0-8675 GCA_036725585.1 Prolixibacteraceae bacterium
AACTCGTTGATTTCGCCGGCGGGTTTGTTGTAGAGTTCGGTCGGTACCAGGTCCCAGCGCCAGATATTCCCCTCCACGTGTTTGAGTTTTGTTTTGTCGGTAGGATTACCCCATGCATCGGCCGGACTGGAGGGAAACCAGGTCCATACACAAACGCCTTCCGATTCGGAAATCCCGTCGAGCACGGTTCCGCTTACATCAAAAAAGACCGAGACCGCTTCGTCGGCCATAAATGCAGCCGGTTCGGTCCATATTTCGTAAATGCGGCCCTGCGCCGTTAAAAGGACGGGTAACAAAAGGCTGCATGCAAGAATTGTACTTCGCTTCATGGTCATTGATTTACAGGTTTCAGTGCATATTGATAGCTTACGTAGGGAACCCCCTCCGACAAGCGGGTCAGGTTAAACTGTAGAGCGGCTTTGGCTCCGGGAATAGCCGTTACGATCAATTCGTCGGTAAGGCTGGTCCGGGCGGCATCGCTGAAAAGCCGAATGCGGGTTGCCTGGTTGTCGGTATGCGGAAAAGCCTGGTCGAGTTCCCAGTATCCCGAAGCATTGAAGAGCTGCGGCGCTGTTCCCTGCACCTCGTAATTTGCGGGTTCGATCCCGTTTTCCGTCGAATCGACATTCAGAGCAATGATAAAAGTATTGAAACTGAACTTCGTGGTCAGCAACATCTCGTCGGGTTTGGCCGAACCGGCTTTCGCAATTTCATCGATTTGCTTCAGCGAAGTCAGTTTCCATGTTCCCCCGATCGACTCGTACAGGGTGATGGGCGCGGTATAGGTCCCATCGTCGGTTTTATTGCAGCCCTGGAAGAGCTGAAACAGAAACAGACCCATTAAAAGTAAAATACCTGTTTTTTTCATACGTTTCCTATTGGTTTTTCATTGTTGATTCAATAATTCGCCGATTCGCTTTTTTCGTTTTTGGTTCAAACGATCCGCTCAGGAACAAAGGTATGGGAACGAAAACGGGTCATCCATTTATTCAGGGAAAATATAGATTATTTTCGGTTAAGTTTTGCTTTAAATATCAGAATGACAGTTCGATGTTTAATGCAATTATGCTGAAAAATATAGATTGGATATAAAGGGAAAAGCGTAAGAAATGATTATGCCGACTTGATGGACATGATTTTTTGTTCAAACTCTTCCCGCCCGACCAGCGCCTTATTTTTGATCTTTGTTTTGTAGGTGTAAATCGTGTTGACCGAATAATTCAGGAAACGGGCAATTTTTTCGTTGTCGGTAATGCCCAGGCGGATGAGGGCGAAGATGCGTAAGTCGGTGTTAAGGAGTTCTTCTTTTCCGGGAATGATCCAGTCTTCTTCAATAAAAAGTTGGTTAAACTCGTCGACGAAGTTGGGGAATATTTTCAAAAAGATTTTGTCGAAGTTGATGTACAGGTTTTCCCGTTCCTTTTTCAGATCGGTACTACGGATAATCGAGTCGAGGTCGGAAAACTGTTTGGCAATAATTTTTCGGTGGATGGCTTTCTGAAAGGCTTCAATTCGTTCGATGTATCCCGAACTTACATTGAAAAAGTACCCGATGTATTCTTCCTTTATTTTGTTGGCTTCGCGAAGGTTGTTATTGATTTCGCGGAGGTTGTTGTTGGTTTCCTGCAGGATTAGTTTTACGCTGTTCAGTTTCCGGAACTGGACAAAGATGATCACAAAAAACGAGATGACCAGTACCGAGAGCATGGATACCACGAGGGAATAATTGAGCAGTTGTTTTCGTTGTTTTTCCACTGTACTGAGGCGTTCACCCTCGATGATGGGCAGCACAGAGCTTACTTCCACTTTCCGGTGTCGGGCATTGTACTGGGTGGCATCGTCGAGAGCAATTTTGATGTAGCGGTACGCCCGGTTGATGTCGCCCTTGTGGAAGAGATGAACCGCCAGGTTCCGGAGCGCTACAGTTTCTTTCACCGATGATTGTATGTCGGCTGTGGCTGCACGGATAAGCATATCAATGGCTTCGTTTTCCCGGCCCATCAGCCCGTAGAGATATCCCAGGCTCGATGTGGCAATGGCATACAGATGATGGCTGATTGTAAACTGGGAGATCAGGAAATTGAAAGCATCGGCAGACCCCTCTAAATCGTCGGTTTTCATCCGGCGAAGCCCCATCAGGGCCCAGTATTCCCGGGTGTCGGGCTCCATAAGGGCCAGAGCCGAGTCGAGGTATATCGTTCCGGTACGCCGGTACGATGTGGAAAAAAAGTCGTCGTTGTTGTAGTCGGCCAGGTCGTAATACGTCCGGGCCACCACATGGTAGAATTCCTGTTGCAGCGAATCGGGTAAAGGGGCTGCATTAATTCGGAGCAGGGTGTCGAGCGATTCTTTAAACAATCCGGACGATAGCAGGGAGAATCCCATTTTTATTTTGGCGTGTGCCTTTTTAACCGGGTCGCCCGAACGGAGTGCCAGTTGGTTGATTTTCTGAACATACACAAAGGCCGAATCGTAGGAGAAAGATTCGTACTCCGAAATAAGCTCGTGGCAAAGCTGCCAGGCGTAAAGCGAACTTCCGGCCGCCTCGGCCAGGCTCAGTTCCCGGCTTTTCATGCTGATTCGCTCCCGTTTTTGTGCATAGTAATCGTCTCTTCGGGTCAGAATACCATCCAGTTCCCGCAGCAGTTTCTCGGTCTCGTTGCTGGCAACGACCGTCGAAAGAGGAACCAGGGCGACAAAAACCAGGATAAGCATTTTTTTCAGCTTCATCGGATCGTTCTTTTGCTTTGGCTACTTTTCAAATGTACAATTTTAAATTGCTTTTTTCTGCTTATTTTTTTTCCTTTGGGTGTTTTTAAACGATCCGGATCATGCACGAACGCTTTCCTTCACGATTATTGGAAAATGCGGTTGAAGCTTTTTCCACCCTGCCGGGAATTGGACGGAAAACCGCCTTGCGAATGGTTTTGAGTTTGCTGCGGCGCGAGGAGGAGGAAGTGGAAGCCTTTGGGGCGTCGATTATCCGGTTGAAAAAAGAAATCCAATACTGCCGGGTTTGCCACAATATTTCCGACTCCGATCTTTGTCCCGTTTGTGCTAATCCAAACCGCGACCCCTCGGTTATTTGTGTGGTGGAGAACATCCGCGATGTTATGTCGATCGAAAATACCCGTCAGTTCAACGGACGCTATCATGTCCTGGGCGGTATTATTTCGCCCATGGACGGGATCGGGCCCAATAACCTCGAAGTTGAATCGCTGGTGGAACGGGTCCGATCGGGAGACATTATTGAGGTGATCCTGGCGCTGAGCACCACTATGGAAGGCGATACGACCAATTTTTACCTGTACAAGAAACTGAAAGATTTTGAAATTAAGATCAGCACCATAGCCCGGGGCGTTTCGGTAGGCGGCGAAATTGAATACACCGACGAAATAACCCTGGGGCGATCGATTGTTAACCGCCTGAATTACCGTGACACCTTAAACCTGTGAGAAAATGAAAATTGCTGTCGATTTTGACGGAACCATCGTGGAACACCAATACCCCAAAATTGGGAAAGTGAGGCCCTTTGCCTTTCAAACCCTGAAAATGCTCCAGGAAAAAGGGCATTTGCTGGTTTTGTGGACCTACCGGTCGGGGCCCCTGCTTGACGAAGCGGTCGAATTTTGCCGGCAAAACGGGATCGAGTTCTATGCCGTAAACAGCGACTATCCCGAACAGGTATTTGAGTCAACGATGAATCGAAAAATTGATTGCGACCTTTATATCGACGACCGGAACGTGGGCGGTTTGCCCTCCTGGGGCGAAATCTATCACCTGCTTCACCCCGAAGAAACCGGAAAAACAAGTGAAAAAACCAGGAAGAAGAAATCGTTTTGGAGACGTTGACCGGGATACTCTTCCCGTACGATGAGAACAAAAGGTGCATCTGGAACAGGTGAAAAAACAGAACCATACAGAATGCGGCATCAACAACAAAACAAATAATTATCTACCTTGGTCAAGACAATAGCCAGCAACCAGCAACCACAGGCCCATGAAATTATCGATTGTTATCGTCAATTATAACGTTAAGCACTTTCTCGAGCAGTGTTTGCACTCGGTTGAGAAAGCCTGCAAAAACATCGATGCCGAGGTTTTTGTGGTCGATAACAATTCGGTCGACGGGTCAACCGGCATGCTCATCCACAAGTTTCCGGATGTGAAGCTGATCCTGAATAAACACAACCTGGGCTTTTCGAGGGCAAACAACCAGGCTATCCGAAAAGCAACGGGCGAATACATTCTATTGCTGAATCCCGATACTGTAGTCGAAGAACAGACCTTTGAGAAAGTTCTGGCTTTTATGGATGCCCACCCCGAGGCCGGCGGTCTGGGCGTGAAAATGATCGACGGAAAAGGGAAATTCCTCCCCGAGTCGAAACGGGGGCTGCCCACTCCCTGGGTGGCTTTCTACAAAATCTTTGGCCTTTCGGCGCTTTTTCCCCGGTCGAAGGTATTTGGGAAGTATCATTTATCGTATCTCGATGAAAAATCAATCCATGAAGTGGATGTTCTGGCCGGCGCCTTTATGCTGATGCGCAAGGAAGCGCTCGACAAGGTAGGCCTGCTCGATGAGGATTTCTTCATGTACGGCGAAGACATTGATCTTTCGTACCGGATTACCTGTGGAGGATACAAAAACTACTATTTTCCAGAAACAACCATCATCCACTACAAAGGCGAAAGTACCAAAAAAGGGAGTTTGAATTATGTGCGCATGTTTTATACGGCCATGATAATTTTTGCCCGTAAACATTTTTCACGGAAATACGCGGGTTTGTTTTCTTTTTTCATTCATTTTGCCATATACGTCCGGGCCTTTCTTGCTGCAAGTGTTCGGATGCTTCGTCGGTCGTGGCTGCCGGCTCTTGATTTCTTGTTTGTTTTTCTGTCGTTTCTTGTCCTGATGCCCTATTGGGAATCCTATCGCTATGAGCCGGGCTATTACCCTCTTGTTTTTTACACAGCGGTTATTCCTGCCTATCTTTTGGTTTGGCTCGTTTCGGTTTATTATTCCGGAGGTTATGAACGGCCCGTAAATATCTTCCGGATTGTTCGAGGCATTGTGGCGGGAACTGTTTTTATCCTGGTGGTTTATTCACTTTTGCCGAACAGCGCCCGTTTTTCCCGTGCTGTTATTTTGCTGGGAACCGGGCTTGTTTTGTTCGTTCTTACCCTTTTTCGGATTTTGCTTCACTTTTTGGTGAAAGGTGATTTTACGTTGGGGGCACGCAAACCCAAACGGGTTGCTATTGTAGGGCTGAAAAAGGAAAGCAAACGGGTGAAGGATTTGCTCGGCCAAACCGGAATTGCCGTGCAATTGGTGGGCTTCATTACACCGAAGCACAAAGCCCGCTCGGCCCGGTACATGGGCTCCATCGACCAGATCCGGGAAGTGGTTGCCGTGAATGGTATTGAGGAACTGATTTTTTGTTCCGAAGATGTTAGTTCCCAAAAAGTAATCAAAACCATGTTGCTCCTTTCCGATTTCAATATTGAATACAAGATCGCCCCGCCCGAAAGCGTGTCAATCATTGGGAGTAATTCGATTGATACGGCCGGCGACCTTTACGTGGTGAATGTCAATGCAATTTCGCGGGAGAAAAACCGGAGAAACAAGCGCCTGTTCGACGGGATATTTTCCGTACTGCTGCTCTTTAGTTTTCCCGTATCGGTATGGTTTGTATCCCGGAAACGAGGTTTTTTGCTGAATATTTTTCGCGTTTTGAGCGCGAAGTACAGCTGGGTGGGTTATCATCCGGTTTCGTCGGAACTCTACCTGGGGCTGCCGGTCATTCCCCGGGGCGTGCTTAAAACAACCGACCTGCTCGACACCCCCGGGGTGAACAACGAGATGATCGACCGTTTGAACGTGCTCTATGCCCGCGACTACACCCTGGCTAAGGATATGGAAATTGTTGCCAGGGCCTTTAAAAAACTCGGAAATGACAGCGCTAACGAATAATTCGATCCGCCTTCGGGCCCTTGAACCCGGCGATGTAGATTTGCTCTATCGCTGGGAAAACGACCCCGAGACCCGGATGGCGAGCAATACCCGTACCCCGGTTTCCAAATACATTTTGGCCAGTTACATCCGCTCGGGCGACAAAGATTTCTGGGAGAGCCGGGAACTACGGCTGATGATTGAGGATTCAGACGGAAATGCCCTGGGAACTATCGAACTGTTCGACTTCGAGCCTTATCACATGCGGGCAGGGGTGGGGGTAATGGTTTTTGAAACCACCCACCGGCAGAAGGGAATCGCATCCACCGCACTCGAAATCCTGATGGATTATGCCCGGAACGAACTCGGCATCTACCAGCTTTGGGCCAACATAGCCGAAAGCAACACTGCCAGCCTAAACCTGTTCAGGAAAATGGGATTTGAAATCACGGGACACAAAACCAACTGGTTAAAGATACCCGGGAAAGCCTGGGAGGGCGAATACCTTCTGCAACGGATTCTTGGATAAAACCATAAAAAACGACACATGGAGCAAGTTCTTTCCCCTTCGGTTTGCATCAAACAAAGCCCGGTTGCTTCGGGGGCTATTGTTTCGCTGCTGAAATCAACTCTTTGGGGAACGCCGGGTTTGACCCAGTACCAGCACCTGGAAACCGAAAAGACCATTTACGATATCGGATCCCCCGTTTTTTACAGCCTCGAACGGCAGGGGAACCTTCTATGCACGGTTTGCCTGGCCGGGAGAGAAGTGAATATCGGATCGAAGGCCAGGACCAGTCACTATGTGCGTTATCTGGCTGTGCGATCCGGATTGGGCGGAGACGGGAAAAGAAAGCAGAAACCGGGGAAGAGCCATTCAGGCGGACTGGTCAAACAATTCATGGAAGAGGTTTTTCGGATGGGGCCTTCGGCGTTGTTTCACCGGCCGGAACAGAAAGCGCTTTATTATGCCTATGTTGAAAGCGAAAACGAACAATCGATTCACCTGTGCACCCATTTTGGTTTCCGGAAAGTAAGCACCATGGATACGGTTCCCTTCAGCCGCTTTTCACCCAAAAAACATACGCATGTCCGAAGGGCCGATCCTTTGGAATATGCATCCATTCAGGAAAGAATTCTGCAACAGTACCACAATCATAACCTGATCGATTTGGAACATGTTTTTTACGAGGAGAACTATTTTGTGGCCGAGGCCGACGGGAAAATAGTAGCCGGAGTTCAGGCCAATCCGATGTGCTGGGCCTTCCGGAACCTGCCCGGGCTGAGCGGGCGGATTTTGCTCCGGGTTTTACCCCGCATTCCCTACCTTCGCCGTCTGATCAATCCCCAACGCTTTTCCTTTTCCGCTTTTGAGGGGGTTTTCTGTCTCGATGGTCACGAGGGGGTATTGAACTCGCTGTTTGAATCGGTGCTGGCCCTGCAGGGTAATTACACCGCCCTGATCTGGATGGACACGAAAAGCCCCATGATCCAAACCATCCGGAAGCATTGCCATCTCGGACTGATGGATAAAATCAACTCGGGGGGCGCGGGCGATATTCTGGTACGGGGCGAAAACCTGACGCCGGCCGATTGGGAATCGTTGATCGGGAAACCAGCCTATGTTTCCTGCTTCGATTTTAACTAGAAACGACAAACAGGTTGTTCAAACCGGATTCGCTGGATACTGTATACTGGATGCTGGATGCTGGGTGCTGGAGCCACATTTGAAGCAAAATAATATTTTTCAAATGAGAATAGGTACATGTTTATTATTGTTTTTTGTATCATTCAACCTTTCTGCGCAACATGAGTTTGCACCTGTTGGCGCCGAGTGGTATTATGAAAAAATGTTAAGTCAGAATCCTCCGGAAACGGGTTACATGAAACTAACATCGCTAAAGGACAGCGTTATTGAAAATAAGGCCGTACGGGTTATTGAAGTGGTGTTTGCCCCCGATGATACCACACAGGTTGTGGAAGGATACGAATACCTCCACCAATCGGGCGATACCATCTGGTATTGGAAAAACAATCAGTTCCACATGCTTTACAATTTTGCCATGCTGAAAGGGGATTCTATCTTACTTTATTCTGAAATGAAGAATCAGTGTACCGAAAATGATCCATATGGCTGGAATAGGGTCGATTCTGTTTTTAATCAGACCTTTAACGGATTGGTTTTAAAAGCATATTCTTCCATTCCGATAAATAATTCGGTTTGGGGTTTTGAACCACCTAGTTATGAAATATTTGGTAATTTACAGTTTCTGATTCCGCAAAACATTGCTTGTGTATGGGATGGAATATTTCATGGCCCCCTGCGATGCTATTCCGATCCTGTTCATGGAGTGTTGATAACATCCCTGCCGAAGTTTGCGTGCGATTCGACTTACACCTATACCGGCCCTTTGGTGCCCGATGCCGTAAAACACTGTGAGCGAACAAATACATTTTCCATTCACCCGAATAAGGTTTCTGATAAATTTACGATTACTTTTTATAAAACGGATATTCCATCCGATAGTCATGAATTAAAAATTATGAATATCAAGGGAATAGTTGTAAAAACATTCCAGCCGGACAAAGAAACCCTTATCGATGCTTCTGATTTGCTGCCCGGAACCTATTTTCTGATCCTTTCAATCAATAAAAAAATGATGGACTATGAAAAATTCATTAAAATATAATTTTACCCTGGATATACGGATCCGTATCAATGATG
>DAIMEA010000157.1:0-8613 GCA_036725585.1 Prolixibacteraceae bacterium
CCCTTTGCGTTACAAAAAAGGCCGCTCCTCCGGACAGCCTTTCTGTGCTTTGCATCCCAATCGTTACGAGATTTTGATTTCCCGTGCCGGCTGGGGCTTCACTTCCTCGCGCTTGGGCAATTCGATGTGTAAAATTCCATCGTTATATTTTGCCGCAATTTTGTCGCCCTGGATGTGGCCTTCGGGCAGGGTGAACGAGCGCTGGAACGACTGGTAACTGAATTCCCGGCGGCTGTAGTTCCCCTTCTTTTCTTCCTTATCGTCTTTGCGTTCGGAGCAAATGGTCAAAACGTCGTTTTCAAGTTTTAACCTGAAATCATCCTTCTTCATTCCCGGTGCAGCCACTTCAATGGCATACTTATCGTCTTCTTCCCGAACATTCACAGCCGGAATGGTGGTATCGGTATCCGAATAATTATTCGTGTTCCAGTCGAGCCAGTTCCGCGAGAAGAACGAGTCGAACAACGATGGGAACGAGGGGTTGTAATTGTTTGTTCTGCGTACAAGTGTCATGGCTAAATCCTCCTTTATTTTACGTTAAACATTTATTTTTTTGTTTCTGCCCCTTCCTTTTTCAAAGGAAATGCCACAAGGCAAAATCTGAAAAATTGGCATTTCCTGCCCTGAAAACCCAAAAAATAAATGCAATTTTGACATTGCTGTTCAATTATTTACGTCAATTTTTCCGTTTTCGGCTTACTGCCGGTTTGTTTCTCTTTGTGAAGAAAAAAAGAAGAATGATTTTTTTTGCGGATTTTTTTCCGGGGAATTGCAGGATTCGTCTATATTTGTAATCATAAAAAATAATGATGAATACATCAAGCAACACCTTTTTTTATTTTTATTACGGTACCCAAAACGGAATCGTATAGGTGTTGTTTTGATAAAAAGATACATTGTATAGGGTTCCGAAAGATCGGGGCCCTTTTTTTTTAAACAAAACAAGATGAAAATAACGATTGTTGGATTAGGATTAATGGGGGGATCGATGGCCCTCGAACTGAAAAAAAGGGGATTTGCGACCGAAATTATTGGTGTGGAAACCAATCCGGCCCATGCTCAAAAAGCGCTGGAATTAAAATTGGTCGACCGGTGTGAAAGTTTTGACCGGGGAGTCAGCCACACCGATATGGTTATTGTAGCCATACCGGTCGACCGGATTGTGGATTTGATGCCCGCCTTGCTCGACCGGATCGATCCTTCCACTTCGGTCACCGACGTAGGATCAACAAAGGGACAGATCATTAGCCGGGTTGAGAACCACCCGAAACGAGGAAATTACGTTCCGGCCCATCCCATGTCGGGAACCGAAAATTCGGGACCCGAAGCAGCTGTTGAGGGCTTGTTTGACAAGAAGATCTGCATTATTTGCGACCAGGAGAAAAGCCGTCCCCAGCATCTGGCCCTGATTGAGAAAATGTACCACACCATCGGGATGGATATTGCCTATATGACGGCGGATGAACAGGATCACAGCACAGCCCATGTTTCCCATCTGCCCCATGCGGCGGCTTTTGCCCTGGCCAACGCGGTTCTGGCCGCGAGCGACCGAAAGATCATTTTCGACCTGGCCAGCGGCGGATTCCGTTCAACGGTACGCCTTGCCAAGAGTTCACCCGAAATGTGGGGGCCGATATTTATGCAAAACCAAAAATATGTCATCGAATCTATTGATCTATATATCAAGCATCTTGAGGAATTCAAACAAAGCATTCGAAACAAAGATTCCCGCAAAATGACGGAATTGATGAACAATGCCAATCGAATCCGTGAAATTCTCAATGGCGAAAGCGCCGATCTGATCCGGAAGGAACAAACAACAACCAAGTTATACACGAAATAATCATCAAAAAAAATACAAAATGGAAATTGAACTCGACATTTTACCGGTAAAAAGCTGGTTGCCCCACATGAACAACCCGCTGCTGGTTGCAGGCCCATGCAGTCTGGAATCCGAAGAACAAGCTCTGTCCACTGCCCGGGAGTTGGCCAAAGACAAACGGGTATTTGTATACAGGGGCGGTGTATGGAAACCCCGTACCCGTCCGGGTTCGTTTGAGGGGATTGGATCGGTTGGACTGGAATGGCTGAAGAAGGTGAAACAGGAAACCGGCCTTCCGGTGGGAACCGAGGTTGCCAACGCCCAGCACACCGAAGAGTGCCTCAAAGCCGGGATCGATGTTTTGTGGATTGGCGCCCGTTCAACCGGCAGTCCCTTTGTGGTTCAGGAAATTGCCGATGTGGTCCGGGGAACCGACACGGTGGTTATGGTGAAAAACCCAATGAATCCCGACCTCTCGCTCTGGATGGGTGCGCTGGAACGCCTGAACAAAGTGGGCATCCGGAAGTTGGTTGCTATTCACCGGGGCTTCTCCCCATTCCAGGAAACAAAATACCGGAATTATCCCAACTGGAAAACCTACATCGAACTCAGGCGAACCCTGCCCAACCTGCCCATTATCTGCGATCCCAGCCATATTGCGGGGAAAAGGGAATACCTGTACGAAATATCCCAAAAAGCCTTCGACATGGGCTTCGACGGATTGATCATCGAATCGCATATTGATCCTTCCTGTGCCCTGAGCGACAAGGAACAACAACTCACCCCGGGAGATCTGAAATTATTACTCGATAAACTGGTTATCCGGAATGTACATTCCACAAACACCGAATACGAAACCCAACTCGACCAGCTTCGAAGCCGTATTGATGCCCTTGACTCCGAACTCATTGAAATTTTGGCAGCCCGGTCGAAAATTGTGACCGAAATTGCCCGGTACAAGAAAAGCAACAATGTGATGGCCCTGCAAATTGACCGATGGACCAAAATGATGAACGACCGCGTTGGACTCGGGAATCAAATGAATCTCGACCCGGTCTTTATCAAGATCCTTTTCCAGTTGATCCATGAAGACTCGGTACGTCAGCAGACTGAACTCATCGACAAGGAAGAGGACGATTAAAAAGCCGTCGTGAAAGAGAAAGCAAGCAGACTATTTCCCCAAATCGGCCAGAATCATTCGGATTTCGCCAAAGGAAACAAGCGGATCGAGGGCTGACTTTATTTCGGCGGTGGTGATCGCAGGATTTGCCTTCACCACTGCTTCTACGGCCTGGTATTTCTTCCGGTCGACCAATGCAAATACATCCAGTTCTCCCCGGGCGATGAAGTGGGAAAGATGCCCTTCGATGGTTGCTTGGGCAAAGCCCCTTTCGCGGGCAATCTCGGGCAATTTTAGTCCCTGACGGAACAAAGCCAGGCTGATGCTTTGGCTATCGAGGCCGGCAAAAGTTATTTCCCGTTCGGCTTGTTCGGGTATTTCCATTCCTTTTTCTTTCCGATACAACAAAACTTGTTCGAGTATTTCCCTTCCGAAGAACTGCATTTTCTTTCCGCCCATGCCTTTTACCGATTTTAATGCAGCAGCGGTATCGGGTAAGTGGTCGGCAATACCGACCATTACTTTTTGGGTTAGCACCTCCATCGGGTCGACGCCCAGTTCATCGGCTTTGCAGTCGCGCCACCCGGAAAGGATGCGGAAGAATTCGGGATGAACGGAAGCGCTGGCTACCCGCTGCCGGGTTACTTTCCATGCAGGCTGCTCAATGGACGCTTTTGCCCTGGTTTCCAAAAACGAGGAGACAACAAATCCTTTTTCGGCAAGATACTTCATGCATTCGCGCTTGACGTTCAAAGCGGCATCCAGCCGACTGTATGCTTCCGACAGGCTTTTTTGCACACTTCGGTTATCGGTACGAAAACCGGCACTTTGGTGCGATTTGTCGATATTATCGACCATTTTTTCAAGGAACCATGCGGCTGCTTTCCGGAGTCGTTCCTGAAGTTGCGGATTTTCGCCGGTAACATCGGCCGACTCGGACAATCGTTTCAATTGCCGCAGAAAATTGCCGCTAACCGGAACGAGCTCTTTCTCGATAAAAACAAGAGAGCGCTGCAATTCAGCCCCCAGATTCCCAAGGAGCGACGGGCTGTGTTCGTTCCATATTTTCAATACATAATGATGAAGCTGCACCAGGGAGCGAAAATCGAAAAGCTCACCCAGGAGCTGTTCCTCGTATACTTTTCTCGAACGGTTCAGTTCTTCTTTGCCGGGTTGGTTTTGTTCCACATCGTTGGAAAAACCCGTTACTGTTAAATCGTTGATGATGCTGTGCGCCGAGATCGGGGTTCGGAGCACCATGCCTTCGAGCGTCCGGCAGCGGCTCAACGCAACGTATACCTGTCCGTGGGCAAACGACTGCCGGGCATCGATAATGGCCTTATCGAAGGTTAGTCCCTGGCTTTTATGGATGGTGATGGCCCAGGCCAGTTTCAGGGGAAGCTGGATGAATTTACCGATCACCTCCTCTTCAATTTCCTGGGTTTGGTCGTTCAGCTTATAGCGTGCATTTTCCCATTCGGTCGCTTCAACCGGGATGGGGCTGGCTTCTCCGGGGCATAAAACATCGACCGAATCGGATCTGACCCCGACAATCCTGCCAATTTTTCCATTATAAAAAAGTTTATCAGCCGAGGGGTCGTTTTTGACAAACATAACCTGGGCTCCTTCTTTCAGTGTCAGGTGCAATTCGGTGGGATAGGCATATTCCGGGAACTCACCTTCGATCCGTGCATGGTAGATGACCGGCTTATTCCCCAGAGCATTAAGTTTTGCATCATTGATCTGTTTCGACTGGTAATTATGGGTGGTCAGGGTGATGTATCCTTCCTTGTCGGAAGGCTGGAAGGACGGCATGTATCGACTGTTGAGTTTCCGGAGGGTTTCTTCGTCGGGTTGGTTGTTGCGGATTTTATTCAACAGGTGAATGAATTCCGGATCGTTTTGCCGGAAGATATGGTCGAGTTCGATCCCGACAAACGACGATTGTTTCAGGGCATGACTGCTGAAAAAGTAGCAGGTGTCGTAATGGCTTTTCAGGATAGCCCATTCATCGTCTTTCACAATCGGGGCCAATTGTTGCAAATCGCCGATCATCAGGAGCTGCAGTCCGCCAAATGGTTTTTGCCGGTCGCGAAAGCGGCGGAGTACGGCATCGATTCCGTCGAGAATATCGGCCCGCACCATGCTGATTTCGTCGATCACCAGCAGATCGATGCTACGGATGATGTTGATTTTTTCACGGTTAAAGCGTTTCATTTCGGCAGGGGCGCTCGGGTTTGTTGAAAAACCTTTTTGGGCATCGTAGGGAAGCTGGGGGCCAAACGACAATTGGAAGAACGAGTGAATGGTCACCCCGCCTGCATTGATGGCTGCAACGCCGGTAGGAGCAACCACCACCATTCGTTTGGGCGAATGCTGCCGTAGATTTTTCATGAATGTTGTTTTACCGGTTCCGGCCCTACCGGTCAAAAAGATATTCCGGTGTGTGTGCTGAACAAATTGGTAAGCTAATTGAAGTTTTGCGTTTGTTTGGGTATTCATAATCGTAAAAATTTGATGTTTTCCAAAATTAGAAAATCTTTTCTGTAAGAAAACAATCCGAAGCGTTTAAAATGAGTTAAAGGGCAGGGTAAAACTAAATACCGATCCCTTACCGGGTTCCGATTCCACCCAGATTTTTCCGCCCATCTGGGTGACCAGTTTCTTGCAGATGGCCAGGCCTATACCCGTGCCCCGATACAGTTTAGTTTTATCTTTGAGACTTTTATAAAAATGATCGAAGATTTTTTCCTGATCGGATGCATCGACACCGCTACCGGTATCGCTGACAAAAAACCGGACATCCACCACGCGGGGTTCGTATCCATAGTCAATTTTTCCTGAATCGGTATATTTAAAGGCATTGGATAGTAAATTCACCATGACCTGGCGAAAACGGATAGCGTCGTTATAAAGGAAGAAATCATCGGGCTCGGCCTGATTAATAAAATTAAATTTCAAACCCTTATTGTTTTCCATCTCGAAATAATTGAGGAGTTCCCGAAGGATGGTACTCACATTGAACCGGGTCTGGGAAAGAACCATCTGGTTGGCCTCGATAATGGAAATATCGATAATGTCGTTGATCAGTACAAATAACAATTTGCTGTTGTTTTTGATCAGATCGGCATATTTCTGCTTTTTTTCGAAGGTTAAGTCGTCGTTGGTAAGGAGATTCGAAAATCCGACAATGGCATTCATGGGGGTACGGATTTCGTGGCTCATGTTTGCCAGGAAAGCCGACTTGAGGCGATCCGATTCTTCGGCCCGGGCCCGGGCCGCGGCCAGTTCAGAAGTCCGTTCCTCTACCAGGGTTTCCAGGTGGCTTCGGTGTTTGGCCAATTCCTGGTTCTGTTCCAAAATGATGGTTTGTTTCTTTTCCAGAAGGGAATTGAGTTTTGATAATTCGTTGGTCCGCTTATCGACAATAGCTTCCAGCAGCCTATTTTCGCGGTTCAGAATGGCAAAACGGGTAAAAATGTACACCGCAACCGAGAAGAGGATAAGAAAAATCATCAAAACCTTAAAAACCAAGGTTCTCCACCAGAGTGGAAAAATCTCAATTGCCAGTTCACGAGGCACAGGGTTCCAGATCCCGTCGTTGTTGGAACCCTTTATCATAAATGTATAGACACCTTCCGACAAATTGGTATAGGTAGCCGATGTGTTGTTTCCGGCATCAATCCATTCGGTATCGTAACCATCGAGCTTGTATTGAAATTGATTTTTCTGCGAATTCAGGTAATTCAACGCGGCAAAACTAATGGTGAAGTCGGTATGGGGATAATGAAGTTCCAAATTAGGGGCAATATTGACATTGAGATTGATGGCCCTGAATTTGGAATTTTGATTGGGTTGGGTTTGCAGCAACAGGAAATCGGTAAAAACCAAGGTGGGAATTTGTTGGTTGAGCAAAATACTGTCGGGGTGAAAGTATATAAAACCGCGTGATGATCCGAAATACATGATTCCTTCTTCATTTTTGTAGGCTGCTTTTTTCTTGAAATCGTTTGCCGGCAGCCCATCGTCGAGGGTGAAATTCTGAAAGGATGGAACTTCGGGCATTTCGATCCCGTTAATGAATTTGGACAATCCCCGATTCGTACTCAGCCAAAGATTTCCCTGCCCGTCGTCCAATATTCCCTGGATGGTATTGTCGGGTAATCCATCGTTCATGGTGTAGCGTTTAAAGGTATTGGTTTGGGGATTGAAATGCTCCAGGCCGGCATTGGTTGCGACCCAGATGTTGTTCCGGCTGTCCTCGGTCAGGTACAACAGGGTCCCCCCCTGCCCCGCTCCGGGAGTGTTCCGGTAAATATGCTGAAAATCGTCGGTTTCGTAGTTGTATTTTTCCAGGAGGTTATACATCGAAATGTACAGGTCGCCATTAGAGCTTTCGAAAATATCGCTCATGCTCCGGCCTTTGAAACTGGTTGAATCGTTTGGATCGTTGATGTATTTCTTAAATTTTCCGGTGGTATAATCGTAGCGGTTCAACCCGCCCCCATTGGTCCCGATCCAGAGATTTTTCCGTGAATCTTCCATGATGCAAAAAATGTTGGCGCTCCCAATGGAGCCCTCGTCCGGTCCGGGAAGAAAGCGCTTAAAACGATCCTTTTCGTAATCGTACAGGTTTAATCCTCCGGCCCAGGTACCTACCCATAAATGACCCCGGCTGTCTTTATATATCGACAAAACAGGATTGGACCCCAAACTATTGGGATCATCCCGCTCATACTGATAATGTTTGTAAACACCTTTCTGTTTGTCGTACCGGTCAAGTCCCCCTTCTGTTCCAATCCACAAATAATCTTCTTCTTCAAAAAATACGTTTACCAGGTTGTTCCGTATGGAATTTTGGTTCCCCGATCGTTCTTTAACCACATAAAATTTTTTGGTCCTGTAACTATACAGGTTGGCTCCTCCACCAAAGGTTCCCACCCACACATCGTCGAAGCGGTCGAGAAAAAGTGTGAAAATGGAATTATCGTTCAGGGTATTGGGGTCAAGCGGATCGCTGCTAAGCCGGGTAACAAGGAGGTTCCCTTTTTCAAACTCGTTAAAATCGATTAAATGAACCCCTTCGCCCGATGAGTGCCCCACCCAGATATATTTTTTCTGGTCGTCGGTCACCGACCGAATGCTTCCGCTTAGAATTCTCCGAAATGAAAAGATTTCGTCCTGTATGGTGAGATAATCCAACCCATCGAGCGAGGATCCAATCCAGAGGCCCCCGTTGCGATCCTCAGAAATACAAACTATGTCGTTTCCCGACAAGGAATTCATTGATGTACCCGAGAAAAAGCGGGTGAAGGTTCCTTCCTCCTCATTATAAAGATTGAGCCCTTTGCGTGTCCCAATCCAAAGGCGATTGTCCGAATCGACACAAAAAGCATTAATATAATTATCGGAAAGAGAATTGGGATCGTTTGCCCGGGAAGAAAAAATTTGCTTTATCCTGCCGTCGGATAGCTGGTAAAGACCATTGTTGGTCCCAAACCATGTATTGCCCTTACGGTCAATCGCCGCAGCCAAAACCGGATGGGCAGGAATAATGGAATCGAGGATCATCTTTTCGTTGTTCAGATTCAGCGAATACAGGCCAATGTCGGAGCAAACCCAAATCGACACCGAATCGCGTTTCAGCAAGGCGTTCACCGTAACGTTCCCC
>DAIMEA010000158.1:0-8586 GCA_036725585.1 Prolixibacteraceae bacterium
CCGGAGGCGCCGTTGGAGCGGCCCTGGCGGCATACCACCTTTATTTCGATCGCGATCGGATCGATGCTCCCGGAGATGCCATGCAGGGATCGTTCCTGGGACCATCGTATACCAATCGCGATATTGAACGCATGAAGGCGTCGTACCGCGCCGTTGCAACACGGTACGACGATTTTTCCAAACTCGCCTGCGAAGTTGCCCGCTTGCTCGATGAAGGAAACGTTGTTGGCTGGTTTCAGGGACGGATGGAATTTGGTCCGCGTGCCTTGGGAAACCGGAGCATCCTGGGTGATGCCCGCAATCGCGATATGCAACGAAAGCTGAATCTGAAAATTAAGTACCGGGAAGGATTTCGTCCCTTTGCCCCTTCGGTGTTGGCCGAAGAAAACCGTCGGTATTTCGATCTGGAAACCGATTCTCCCTACATGCTGCTTGTGGCGCAGGTAGCCCGGGAGCATCTGCGGCCACTGCCCGAAAACTACGATCAACTTCCTTTGATGGAGCGACTGTACGTTGTGCGGAGCGCTGTGCCGGCCATTACCCATGTCGACCTTTCGGCCCGGATTCAAACAGTTCACCGCGAAACCAATGAGCGGTACCACGAACTGATTCTTGCTTTCCGGGAACGAACCGGATGTGGCTTGCTCGTCAATACCAGTTTCAATGTTCGGGGCGAACCCATTGTATGCACGCCCGATGATGCTTATCGTTGTTTCATGCGCACCGAAATGGATTACCTGGTCGTTAACGATTACCTGTTTGTAAAGGCCGATCAGCCTTCCTGGCCGGAACACGACGAATGGCGTACGGAATTTAAACCCGATTAATGGGCATATTCACGAAAAGATTAATTTTGGATTCATAAAAAGTTAAAAATACACAATGGATTTTTTTAGAGACTTTTGGAATTACATGAAAGAACGAAAGAAATGGTGGCTGATTCCCACGTTCATCGTTTTATTTTTGTTGGGCTTGCTTATTGTTCTTAGCTCGGGAAGCGCTCTGGCCCCGTTTATTTACACACTTTTTTAACAACGGCGATGAAAAGGGAAAAAGAACTTGAAGCTTTGCTGGTAATCGCCACCGGTTTTTTGGTATTCTATATCCTGAGGGAAAAGGAGTGGATGCTCTATGTTTCCATGGCCATAGGAATTACGGGCATTTTTTTCCGGCCGCTGGCAAACTTGCTTGCACGGGTATGGTACAAGCTGGGGGATTGGTTCGGCTGGGTTGTTTCCAAAGTGGTTCTTTCCCTTCTGTTCTTTTTGTTTTTGGTTCCGTTGGCTTTATTATACCGGATGTTTCATCATGATTCGCTTCGCTTGAAAAAACGTCCCGAATCTATGTGGCTGGAACGAAACCATGTATATACGGCCAGCGATTTGACAAATATCTGGTGATTCTGCTTCATCCGGATCCTTGCATCGGATGCAGCACAAAAATGGAATGTATGAAACGGACGATTGGATTTTCGGTTGCTGTGCTGTTTTTTTTTCTTGCCTTTCTGGTTTTTTACAGCATCGTTAACCCGGTTCTCTTATTTCACGCCCGGCAGTTGGGTTTCAGTATTTCATCGGTTTATCTGAAGGAATATCTGTCCTATCCCGGTGGTCCGGCAGAGTATCTGTCACTATTCCTGTTTCAGTTTCATACCCTTTCGTTTATTGGTTCCCTGGTTTTTTCCCTCCTGGTTTTGTCGCTTGTTTTGCTGTTTCGTTATGGGGTAAGAAACCGTACTCGTATTTCAGCCGATGTGTTGCCCTTTATCCCTATGGTTTTGGCACCGATGCTGTTTGCCACCTATTCGTTGCATCCCTTTTTTCTTGTTGTTCTGCTTATTCCGGCTCTTTTTCTGGCCATTTTCAGGAAACTTGTTGTATCGTCCCGATCCGGTGTGATCCTATTACCGTCGATCATCCTTTTGTCGGCGCTGGTTTATTATGGAGCCGGAGGTTTTGTTTTCCTGGTTTACACCCTATCGGCGATCCTGATGGTCGTTTTTCTTAAACCAAAAAATTTTGGGCCTTCTCTTCTGATACTTGTTGCAACGAATGCACTGCTTCCCCTTATTGCATCCCGCTGGATTTTCTTCATCCACGTACCCGATGCTTTTTTGAAATATGGACCCTACCTCGAAAAAGAAATGCCGGGTATAGAGCCCTATGTTTATGTGTTGTCTCTTCCGTTGGTCGTTCTTTTATCGGGAATATGGATGGCTTTAGAGAAAAAGATACCGTCGGTTTTTGCGCGCTCATACCGGATTACCTTGCCTGCTTTTCTTCTTTTAGCCGGCTGTATGTTCGCCGGGTTTTTCCTTTCCTTTAACAGCGAGCAGAAAAACAAACAGATAATCGACTATCTGGCCTCCCGCGAGCAATGGGAAAAGGTACTCGAACGGGCTGATGCGCATCCTTCAAACGATCGGCTGGTGCAGTTTCAGACAACCCGCGCTCTGTACCATACCGGAAGAATGACGGAACATCTGTTCGATTATCCCCAGGAATGGGGCGTTGACGGGCTTTTCCTTACCCGACATTTTGCTGAAGAAATTTTGTGGCCTTCTGCTGCCTTGTTTTTCGATCTTGCCTATTTGAACGAAGCCATTCATTACGCCAACGAAGCCTTGTCGCAGAACGAAAACTCCCCGCTGGTAATCCAACAACTTATCCTGTTCAATAAGGCTTCGGGGAAAGAAAAGGCTGCCCGTTTATATGTAAACGATTTGAAGACCTATCCGTTTTTCCGTCGACGAGCCTCCATGTATGCGACGTACCTTAACGATCCCGGATCGGTTGATTTTGGAGAACGGATGAGCGAAATACAAAACCGGATTCCGGTTACCGATTTCATTGTTGACAGGCTCAATCCGGCGAACGATCTGTTGCATTTGCTCAACGACCGGCCGATGAACAAAATGGCGTATGAGTATCTCATGGCCTGGTATCTGCTCAACAACGACCTGGCATCTTTTGTCCGGTATTTTCCGATGGGCGAAAAACTGGGGTATTCATCCATTCCGACTCTTTATCAACAAGCCCTTATCATCTATTCCTACGAATTGGTGCGGCAGGGGAAAAAGCCCCTGGGGCTCCGGTTTCATCCCGACATTGTTTCCCAGTTTAACGAGTACATGCAAATTCTGAAAGATTATCGGGGCGATCGTCAGGCCGCTCAAAAGAAACTAAGCCAGAATTTTGGAAAAACGTATTGGTATTACCTGCATTATGTAAGCCCGGTGACTACCCATAAAAAAATTGTTGTACAATGAACAGAACCGGTTTTCTGCTAACGCTCGCGATGATATTTCTATTATTCTCCTGCCATACGGAGAACGAAACAGGCGAGGTAGTTGTTAAAGATTCCTATCCGTCAATTTTTCCCGATTATGTCGATGTGACCCTTCCTCCGAATATTGCACCGATTCATTTCCGGATCCTGGATGAAGGATCCCGTTTCGGTGTATCGATAAAAGGAGCAGACGGAACGATTCTAATACGAAAAGCCCGTAAAGGAGTGGTGAAAATTCCACCGGCTTCGTGGAGAAAAATGCTGGAATCCAACCGGGGGCGTACGCTTACTATAGAAATTTCCGGGCAGGAGAAAGGGAGCAGTATTCGGTTTAAGCCCTTTCACTGGGAAGTTTCCAACGACGAAATCGATGCCAATTTGGCCTACCGGCTCATTAACGTAGGTTATATACTCTGGGAGAAGATGGGTTTGTATCAGCGCAACCTTGAATCGTTTCGCGAAGCAGCGATTATGGTGAACCGGAACACCGACGGGAACTGCATGAATTGTCATTCGTTTTGCCGGGGTAACCCCGAACGGATGATGTTCCATATGCGGGCTAAAAATGCCGGAACCCTGATTCTAACAGAAGATTCGATCTTCAAAATCAATACGAAAACCCCGTACACCATGTCGGCCGCTGTTTACCCCTCCTGGCACCCCGAAGGAAAGCACATTGCTTTTTCGCTCGATATTGTCAATCAGTGGTTTCATGGAATCGAACACAGAAATGAAGTGTACGACAAAGCATCCGATTTGGTTGTGTACAGTTTGGAAACCAATACGATGACCACTCATCCGGCGGTTGCTTCTTACTGTCGGGAAACCCTTCCCTGTTGGTCGGCCGACGGCAAAAGCCTGTATTATTGCCGGACCGGGCCCATGAGCGATTCCATTCACTGGCTCGATGTGCAGTATGACCTGATGAAAATCGACTACGATGTTGCGACTGGGGTTTGGGGCAGCCCCGAAACGGTATTAACGGCCGAACAGGCAGGGGGAAGCATAACTTTTCCCAAGGTTTCGCCCGATGGACGTTTCCTGATTTTTACACGGGGGAGCCATGGCTATTTCACTATTTATAATCCCAGCAGCGATCTTTGGATCCTGGATTTGAAAACGGGAGAATATGATTCGTACCCCTACAACAGCGATGATGTGGATAGTTATCACAGTTGGTCGCAAAACAGTCGTTGGGTCGTTTTCAGCAGTAAACGAAGCGATGGTTTGTGTACCCGGCCTTACTTTTTTCACATCGACGAAAAGGGACAGACCACAAAGCCCTTTGTGTTGCCGCAGAAGGATCCGGATTTTTACAGACGCTTTAAAAACAACTACAATGTACCCGAATTATTTACTTCGGCAGTTAAAACCAATCGAATGAATTTGCTCATGAAAGCAAAAGGCGAAGCACAGGACGTGGGTTTTGACCCAAAAGTGGACGTGAACGCACTTTCGGGAGCTACACGAATTGAACCTTCGTTATTGCATTAACGGGATTTTTTTGGTCGGGAGCGATGGGATAAATTTTGGATGAGAAGTAGTTATTTAAGCTTTTTGATAATGTCCCGGGCGTTTTTTTCGTAATATCCCTTTTTCTCAATAATGGAATTCAACAGGGGTAGGGCTTGTACCTCATTGCTGTCGGCCATGAAACTGAGTGCAAGGTACCACTCGGCCTGTTCGATAAACAGGTTATTCTTTTCATCGATCACCTTTTGGAAAAATAGCCCGGCTTTTTCGTATTCTCTTTTTTCCATGTAGCAGAGACCCGAGTAAAAGTTGCTCATGGGATGGTATTCATTTTCGGTTAGAACACGGCTAAATTGTTCCAGAGCCGCATCGTATTTCCGTTCGTTGTAGCATTCGATACCGGAAAATACCGGGTTTGCCTGTGAGAAGGAACGTTGAAATCCTTTTTCTGTAAAGGGTTGATACATTTGATGGAACAATTCTTCGGCTGTTTTGTGCGGACGGAACATATAGTGGGCTCCGCTTGCTAAAAGCGCTGTAACCGAAGCCGCAGCCCCAATGTATATTAAGGGTTTCTTTCTGTTGAACCACGAGGCAGAATGTTCCCGATCTTGTTCCGACCGAATGATATCGGCGGTTAGCTTTCGGAGGCGCATGACCTCCTTTTCTTGGATTGCTTCGTTGATTTCCCGGTTCAGACCGATTTCACGACGGAAGTGTCCGTCGTGCTTCATTTGTTTTTCAAAGTCGATCCGTTCATCATTGTTGAGTTGATCCAGCAGATAGGAATCGATGGATGCAACAGGTTCTTTTTTTGTTTCTTCTTCGTCCATGATGTTTTTAATTGAGGTTCGAAGTGAAAAAATATCATTTTCGAGCAGCGCATTCATTAGATGCTGGTTGAAATGAACTTCATCTTGCAGCTGGGGCGATTGGTTCATTTCGTTTTCAAAATCCATTCGTTGGCTCTCGTTCAGATTGCCCAGAAGGTATTCGTCTATGGTATGGTTCAGTTCAAAAGTCATAATCGGATAAATTTTTAAAATTTGCGTCTTTTTTAATGTTCTGTATGAGGTGTTCCTTGCATTGGTGTTTGCGTTTTTTTGTGTAATTCTCGCTAGCCAATCCCATTATTTCCGTGATTTGTTTGAATGAATGTTTCTCAAAAAATAACTGCAAAATCTGCTGGCATTCTTTTCCCAGTTGCTGGAAATGATCCTGAAACAGGCGATATCGTTCGTTTTTTTGGATGAGCTCATCCATGCCTTCATCGAAAACCGTTTCGGAATAATGATTGGTATCCTCAATGTTTAGAACGCTTTTTTTTCTTTTTTCGAGTTGTTTGAGCCACAAGAGCCGGCAAACCGAGAAAAGATAAGTTTCGAACGAGCAGTTATGCAGCACAAGGCCTTCATCCTTCAATTTGCGAAAAATGACAATTATGGCTTCTTGGAAAATATCTCGGGCTTCGTCATAATTGCCGCTGTTTCGTATAATGTAAGAACGAATTTTGTGAAAGAACGACTTATATATGTATCGTATAATGATACCGTTATTCCCGAGAATCCCTTTAAGTAATTCTTCGCTGCTAAATTCTGCCATGTTCACTTGTTTATTCCGGATTATCCAAAAAGGTTACCAAATTAATCGAAAAAAATGAAAAAAAAGGGTATTTCTGGTAGGGAAGGGTACAAAAAAGAAAGGATAGATGCAGTCATCTATCCTCTTCTCCAACTAACTAAATCTAACTAAACCTAAAACTTATGAAAAATAAACCTGATTCAAAAATATGTTTTTCAGCAGGTAGTGCAAAAAAAAACATGTTAATACTTGTTAATCTCGTTTTTTTTTACCTTAAGTTAACATTTCGGCGATTATTGGGGAATAAAGGTATAATAGATCGATCCTTTTTGGATGATGGGCGCTTCTGGTGATGGGTTAAAACGGGTTCGCAGGGCTGCGGTTTTGGCATAGGATAAGATGGGATCGCTGAGCCCGGGTTTTATGAGCGGTTCGGCCCTGACCACTTTCCCTTCGCGGTTAACTTCGATTTGTACCTGAACCTTGCCTCCATCCTGGGCCAGGTATACCGGAATGGGCAGGCGCAGGTGAAAACGGTTTTCCAGTTCGTATTCCACATTGCTTTCGCCGCTGTACAGTTTATTTTTTAGTGAGTCGATATTCAATCCTTCCGAAGATTCTTCGGGCATTTGCAAATCGTTCAGGGTCGGTATTTCCCGTGAAAGCTGCTTCGAAACTTCCCGGGCCAGTCGCTGGGCATCTTCGAGTTCCCGTTGAAATTGTTCGTCGTGATCCCTGTTCTTTTCCGGAAGGGAACGATTGGATGCCCGGTTTGTCCGATACGCTGAGCCCGGAATCGGATCCGAAGGTTTGGGTTCTGCTTCCACCGGGAGGGCATCGGCGATATCCCGGGGGAACTCGATGATCATTTCCGGCTCCTGGTAGATGGTTTTTGTTCGGAACTGTGTTATGTTCAGTATTGAAAAGACAAGGATATGAAAAACGAGCGTTGCGATGATCCCGTTGATGTTTTTGTGATATTGCCTGTATAGCCACGACATGGTAGCAAATATATAAAAAAGCAAAGGGACGGGTCAGAAAAAAAGCTTTTACATCAGTTTTGTTGTAAAAGCTTTAATTGGCTGATTTCGGATTCGATCTTCCTGAGAAGCTTGAAGTCGGTGGGACGGGCATCGATGTTTTTCAATCGTTGAACGAGTTCCTTCCTCATCCGGTTCAATTCCTCCAGCCGTTCATAGAATTCTTTTCTACCCATGGCTTATGAATTTAAAAGTTGCTACGAATATAACATTCTGAAAGGGGAAAGGATCGGTTTTTAAGGTTATTCAATTGTTAAAAAAACAGAAAATGTATGGGTGAAGCCACAAATTGAAATTCCCGGAAGGATGGATATTCGAAGGATCGTCTGATCCTCTGTTCCATGCCCCGGGAATTTCCGGTTTTCAGGGTGTTGCTTTTTCCGAGTGAGGAAACTACCGAATAAAATGCTCTTTTGGTACAAATATTTTGGCGACAACGCTTGAATCCCGAAACAGAGCTCCTTTATTGAGCGAGCTCTGCAATAAGATATCGGATCCGGTTCCAAAAGCTTCAATCTGAATGGCTTCAGGCATATTATTGCCTTCAATTTTCAGCCGATATTCAGGACTTCCTTTCTCTTCCCTGTCGCTCAGGTTATACGAACGGAGGTTTTTCAGGCTGTTCAGGTAGGTGGCAACGGTAGCCGAATCGGCGTCCATATCCCCAATTTTCCATTGGTTGCCTTGTTTCTGAAGCGTATAGGAACCGTGATCGGGATGGGTGTACAATAATTGGGTCCAATTATCGGTGGATGCATCAATAAGGGTTTTGCTGCGAAAATCGTTGGCCGAACGATTAAAGGTCATCCCCAGGAAACCTTCGGTTGCGTATGTGTTTTTCGCATCAGCGGGTCGTACATAGGTAGCCATTTGACGGGGCTGTGAAAAACGGAATTTTCCAATATAGAGGTCGGCGATTTTCTTTCCCGATTGAAAGGCCTGTACACGGGTTGCCAGCGAATCGCTTACTTCGAATTCGTTCCATTTTTCTTCCGAACGGGAAACCAGGTTGGTGGCTTCCAGGTTCTGAAGGGTTGTGAGCATCGATTGAACACTTGAGGTTTCGGCGGGAAATCGCTTTCCTTCACTTTCCACATCCCAGGCATTTTCCCCGGTGCGGATCAACCGGATTTGTGTTCCCTTGTTTGCCCTGGGGAAAAGGATTAGTTCGCTAACTTCATCGGGGCGAAGGGAAACCAGTTCT
>DAIMEA010000159.1:0-8520 GCA_036725585.1 Prolixibacteraceae bacterium
TCAGATTCGGGAACGTTATTTCCGGGAGATTATCCAAAATATAGGTGTAGGAGTGGTGGTGTATAACGACAAGGGTTTTGTCACCGAAGTCAATCCAGCTGCTCTTGATCTATTCGGATTAAATACATTTACACATCTTTTGCAGCTCGAACGGGTTGATGCCCAATTCCGGGCCGAACTGCTTTCCCTGACCAACCAATGCAAAAAAGTCATTCTTTTGCGCAAACCGAACGAACAGGTTCAAATCGTTACCCGCTGTTCCGTTATTAATTTGAAAGACGAAGAAATGAAGCTGGTTACCCTTCAGGATATCCGGGGTGAGCTCGAACGAAAGGAACTTGATTCCTGGGTAAAACTGATCCGGGTTTTGAGCCACGAGATCATGAATTCCCTGGCCCCGGTAACGTCTATTGCCCAATCGTTAAAAGGGATCTGGAACGAAAAAAAGAAAACGGTAACGATGTTGCCCGATGAGGCCGTCGAAAGCACACTCCGGGGCCTTGAGGTGATCGGGGAGCGGGGAGAGGGACTGATCCGTTTCGTTAATTCGTACCGAATGCTCACACGGATCCCAACACCCCATTTCGCCTCGGTCGATATGTCGGGACTTTTCGACCGTTTGAGTATCCTGGTATCCCCACTGAAAACGGATTATCGGGTTCCCATTTTGTTTGTTAATCCCGATCCCGATTTTCCGGTTACCATCGATGAACAGTTGATGGTACAGGTGATCATTAACCTGGTAAAAAATGCTGCCGAAGCTTTAAAGTCAACCCCAAACCCACAAATCGAAGTTACCTGCCGGAAAAAGGCGGGAGGAGAAAATGAAATATCGGTATGCGATAACGGACCGGGCATCGCCGAAGAAATTTCGGAAGAAATATTTGTTCCTTTTTTTACCACCAAGGACGGAGGAACCGGCGTGGGACTCAGCCATTCACGGCAAATTGTCAAACTACACGGGGGAAGCATTCATTTTCAGTCGCGACCCGGTAAAACCACCTTTTTCGTTGTGTTCTGAATTTTTACTACTTTCAGACCGGGATAAAGCATAGATAGCATGAATAGCGAAATGGATTTTAACACTCCCTGGCGAAGAGTAGCTGCTGCCATATACAAGAAACCCGTCGATTCCAAAATCTTCGGATCGGTAGAGATGGATGTTACCGATCTCGAAGCCTTTGTTTCTCAAAAACGAAAAGAAGGCATCAAGGTCACCCCAACCCATCTTTTTACACTGATTATTGCCCGGGCGCTGAAAATGGAAGTCCCTGAGCTGAATTGCTATGTTAAAAGAGGAAAAATCGTCCACCGCGATCGCATCGACGCCCTGGTAAGTGTTCTTCAGGCCGACGGGGGAATGAGCAGTGTGTCGATTCCCGATGCCGACCGGATAAACGTGAACGAACTTGCCAAATTGTTGGGCTCTGAGATTTTTCGCTCCCGGACAGGGAAAGAAAACGGTTCCATGCAGTCGAAAAATTTGTTGTCGTCGATTCCCTGGCCCTTTCGAAAATGGGTGGTTCGCCTGTACAAAACCATGACGATCGACTGGGGGATTTCGGTTCCATTTCTCGGGCTGGATTCCAACAGCTTTGGCTCGTTTTTGGTCACCAACATCGGAACGCTGGGGCTCGATTATGGTTATCCCGCTTTGCTGCCCGTTTCGAATGTTTCCTTTGTTTTTGTATTGGGAGGTACAACGAAAAAGCCGGTGGTGGTAAACGATGAAATCATTGCCCGCCGGATGATGTCCCTATCCATTGTTCTCGATCATCGACTGGTTGATGCTTCTCATGGTGGCAGACTGCTCCGCTTCATCAAATACATGGTGAAAAACCCTCAGGAGTTGGATGTGCAGTCATAAGTCCGGGCTTCGTTTCATACGAAAATTGTGTCTATTCCGTTTATACGACAAACAAACCATCCATTCCATGAAGCAAGTATTCCTTATCCTTTTTTTATGTGCCGTTTTTGGGGTGCAGGCACAGGAAAAAAGCAACTCCTCTTTTTACCTGGGAATCAATCCCGGTTTCTCGTTTTCCCGGATAAATACTTCATCGTCGTACGAAGATTGGATTGATCTGTACCGGGACCAGGAATTTACACCTGTTTATAGTGGAGGAATTGTCTTCATTTATTATTCGGAGCCCAATCTTGGATTGCAGATGGAGCTGAATTATTCGCAGCGAGGATGGGCCAAAGGTATAACCGACAGCCTTGTTTATCGTCGTCGGCTCGATTATCTTGAATTTCCGTTTTTATCCCACTTTGATATCGGACGAAAGAAATTCCATTTTACCATCACGGCGGGACCCAGTATTTCGTACCTGCTTGCCGACCGTGCATTCATCAACGCTGATGATCCCCCGGCAATTTTAAGCATAGATCAGCCCCAGGCCGAAAACCGTGTGGAATTAGGCTTGTGTGTGGGGCTTGGCGCAAATCTTTTTACAAAGCTGGGAATCATTCAACTCGAAGTACGCGTTCACCAGGGACTGAATCATGTTTTCCCGGCACGGGAGGGAACTGAATTCCCTGCTTCGCGGAATCAAGTGGTGGGTGCGAAATTATCGTGGTTGTATCCTTTATGACCCCAACCCCAACCTTAACCCGAAAGTCATTTACCGGTTTATTCCGATCATTACCCGAAAAAAGGCAAAAATCCGCTTGAGGCGATGCATCATTTCCTTATTTTGCAGCTTATTACCAAAATGGATCCAGAATATGGAACAAAATGCGATCACTGTTTATAACCTGACCAAGCATTTCAAAGAACGTAAAGCTGTTCAGGATGTATGTTTTACAATCAGGAAAGGTGAGATTTTTTCGCTTCTGGGAACCAACGGGGCGGGAAAAACCACCACCATTAAAATGCTGTGTTGCCTGCTTAAACCCACAGCAGGGCGGGCAACAATCATGGATCATGAACTTGGGGCCGATGCATTGAAAATCAAGCGCATCATCGGTGTGTCCCCTCAGGAAACAGCCATAGCCGGCCATCTGAATACCCGCGAAAATCTGGTGCTGATGGGAGGGGTTTTCGGAATGCGGTCGAACGAGGCAAAGAAGAAAGCGACCCAACTCATGGATTTAATGGAGCTGGAAGACCGCAAAGACCAGTCGCGAAAGCTTTCGGGAGGTCTGCAACGCCGCCTGAGTATTGCCATGGCGTTGATGTCCGATCCGCAAATCCTTTTCCTCGACGAGCCAACACTGGGACTCGATCCCCATGCCCGTAAATCGGTATGGAACTACATAGAAAAGCTGAAGGGGGATAAAACAATCCTGCTGACCACTCATTATCTGGAAGAGGCCGACTCGTTGTCGGACCGGATTGCCATCATGGACCGGTCGCGGATTATTGAGTCGGGCACATCTTCGGAGTTGAAGAAAAAATACAACACACGACAAACCCTGAATATCACGGCAAAGAATATCCGTCCCAGTGAAATTGAGCAACTTCGACAGAAAGGGATGAATGTGGTTTGTACCGCAACAGGGATCGAAATCACCGGGGCTAATCCCGATTTTTATACCCTCGTTGATATCCTTCGTTCGGGGCAGGTCGACATTGAGGCCATCAACATGCCCGAACCCACCCTCGATGATGTTTTTCTAGCCTTAACGGGAAAGGAGGCACAAGCATGAAAGTCCTGAGCCTTGCCAGCCGGAATTTCAAGGAAATCTTCCGGGATCCCGTTACGGTTTTATTGGGTATTGCCATGCCGGTGATGCTGATGTTTCTTTTTTCCTCCCTTTTTGAACGTTCGGGCATCGATATTTTCTCGCCCACCCTGTTAACCCCGGGTGTGGTTATTTTCAGTTATGCCTTTATCATTATGTTTTCGGCCGTTTTGCTGGCAAAGGATAAGCAAAGCTCCTTTCTGATCCGGCTTTTTACAACGCCAATGAAACCCGTCGATTTTATTTTGGCCTATATTCTTCCCTTTCTTCCTTTTGCTTTGTTTCAAACCCTGGTGTGCATGCTCGCTGGTTACCTCCTGGGGGCTGAGTATACCCAACTGCTTCCCATGCTGGGAATTTACCTGATGGTAGCCTTAACCTGTATTTGCCTGGGGGTTGCGATGGGCGCCCTGCTGACCCTTAACCAGATATCGGGGGTGGGTTCGCTTCTCATAACCGTGATCAGCATCTTTAGCGGCGCCTGGATGGATCTGGGAATGGTGGGCGGAGTATTCGAAACATTCGGTTATGCCCTGCCTTTTGCTCATGCAGTTGATGCGGTGAAAGATTTGTTCAAAGGTATAGCCAACAACGGAACGCTTCATCATCTAATCATTGTAGGGGCCTATATGCTCGTCTTTTTTCTGATTGCGATTTTTTCGTTCCGTCGAACCATGAGGAAGGGGTGAGAAAGACCGAAGACCGAAGACCGAAGACGGGAGACCGGAGACCGGAGACCGGAGACCGGTGGCAATATCTTTTGCTGTTGGCTTCAGCCAACGGATAAGAAAAGCAATATCTCTCTGTATTTTAAACTAAAGCGGCCCTTCGGCTACAGTCAGTACTTCGACGCCTGTGGGAGTGACGAGCACGGTATGTTCGAACTGGGCCGAGAGCTTTCCGTCGATGGTACGGGCAGTCCAACTGTCGGTTTTATCAATTTTTGTGCGGGATTTTCCTTCGTTGATCATGGGCTCGATGGTGAAAATCATGCCGGGTTTCATTTCCGCGCCTGAGTTCCTCCGGGCCGAATGTTCCACCTGGGGATCCTCGTGAAACTCGATCCCGACACCATGCCCGCAATATTCATATACCACCGAATAGCCTTTGCTCTGAACATAGCGGGAAATGGCATAACCGATGTTGCCGATCCGGTTTCCGGGAAATACCTGTTGGATCCCCAGTTCGAGGCTGTGCCGGGTGGCATCGATGAGGCGACGGGCATTGGAGGCAATATCGCCCAGGGTATACATCTTGCTTGTATCGCCGTAATATCCGTTCAGGATGGTCGTTACATCAATGTTGAAAATATCGCCTTCTTTCAGGATGGTTTTTTCGTCGGGGATGCCGTGGCAAACCACCTCATTGGGTGAGATGCAGCACGATTTCGGGAAACCGTTGTACCCAAGGGTTGCGGGAACGGCCCCATGGTCGCGGATGTACTCTTCGATCAGCCGGTCGAGGTAGCCGGTACTTACCCCATCGGTAATATAGCCTTCAATCATTTTCAATGCGTTTGCTGCCAGCCGACTGCTCTGCCGGATACCGTCAATTTGTTCGGGTGTTTTGATCAGAATGGCCATGAAATAAAAATTTCTGCAAAAGTGACGATAATGCACGAAATTTCAAAGCGGCGATTCCAGAGCTTCCATCAACCCTGATGCCATAAAACTCAGAAAAACCGAAAAAATGGTAAGTTTGTGTGTCTTATTGCTGTTACTTTCCGTTTAAGCGCTTCATTTCTTCCATTTCGGCTTCCAGTCGTTTTATGGATTGTTCCTGGGTTTCGATCAGCTTTTGTTGCTCCTTGATGGCATTAACCAGGTACGGGATCATTTCGAGGGAATAAATCCCTTTCATCCCGTCGGTTTCTGTGCTCACCAATTCGGGGATCACGGCTTCAACTTCCTGTGCTATAAACCCGATTCCTGCTTTGCCATCCGATTTCCAGGTAAAGCTTACCGGGCGTAGGTGCAGTATTTGATCCAGGCCGGACCCCAGGTCAAGTATATCATCTTTCAATCGTTGGTCCGACGGATTGGTAATCGTTAAAACGCCATTGTTTGAATACAGGGCTCCGGAACCTCCTAATTCATGGATTTTGAGGTTTCCGGAATTATCAATAGACATTCTTGTGGCTGATGAACCTGTATTTGTTCCTGCTAAAATCCGGAAATAATTCTGATAATTATCGATAAACCAAGCTGTAGTATACGTGCCGCCGGGGGCATTTAACTGAAGTTGTCCGCCCTCGTTGCTTGCATCAACAGCGCCTACGACCAGTTTTGATTCGGTACCTGAGGGATCATAACCGATGCAGACAACCCCATCTCCCTGGATCCTCAGCAGCTCGTTGGAACTACTTGCGTTTGCTCCGCATAAAAGACATAGGAATCGGCCGTGGAAGCTAACTGGAAACGAAAAATACCGGAGTTCACCCCAAATCCGTCGTACTGGTGGTCGTTGTCGGCGCTTTCCCACAGTACGAAACGCCGGTTGGCTAAAACATTTCCAAGTTGTAAGGCTGCATGGGGTGTCCATGTACCAATCCCGATCCGGTAATTGTATAAATCACCGTAAAGGGTGGAAGCATTGCCCAGCACCATTTGATGGTTTGCCGTGTTGGACGGGGGCTGCACATCATTTCCGATCAGGACGTTATAGGAACCTGTAGTAAGATTGTTGCCGGCTTGATATCCAACACAAATATTGTTTGAGCCCGATGACAGCGAATATCCGGCGCTTTTGCCCAGTGTGGTATTGCTGTTGCCCGAACTCATCGAATAGGAAGCCTGGTCGCCAATGGCTGTATTGTATTGTCCGGTATTGTCAGATAAAGAAGGACTACCATGTAAGGCATTCCACCCTATTGCGATATTACACGTTTCTCTTCCCATTTCACGGTTATCGGCATTAACCATAGCCGCACTTCCGATGGCGATACTTCTTGAATTAGCTTTATTGTTATACAATGAATAAAAACCAATAGCGATATTGTCAGAACCAGATGAATAATATTGAGCATCTCTGCCGATAGCGATATTAAAATTGCCTGTGAGGTTGGAAAAAAGCGCACTGCAACCAATAGCTGTATTGTTGCATCCTGAGGAATTGAAAAAAAGAGCATGATTACCGACTGCCGTATTTCGTAAACCTGACGAATTGTTCATAAGAGCACAATCACCGATTGCCGTATTGCTGGTTCCTGTGTTTGCAGATGGAGTAAGACATCCCATTAAAGCTTTATAACCTACAGCAGTATTAAAAGTTTCCCACCCTTGAGCGCTGTTATTAACATATGTCATTGCCATATAGCCTATAGCAGTGCTCCTTAAGTTAGCAATATTGTAATATAGAGCATTATGGCCAATTGCGGTATTTTCAATTCCAGTTGTATTCGAATATAAAGCATGAGTACCTACTGCAGTGTTCGTTACCATATCCCCGCCTCCCCTTCCAACCGTTAAGCCGTTAATAAGCTGATCGTTATTGAAGGTTTTTACCCCGTCGACAGTTTGGTCACCGGTAACTTTTACCGCGTCGTCGGCTGTTGCCGATGAACCGGCATGCAGGGCATAGGGTACGCTTAGTACTTCGCTTGTACCGGTTACAGTGTAACTGGTACCTCCTTCTGGGTCGGTTTCCACTTTCAGGAAGTAGGGGCCGTTGCCCCAGTCAATCCCGGAAAAGGTCCCGGTACCCGGCGTCCCCGCACCTATTTCAAGCGTGGCTAAACCGTTCACGTTCGTAACCAGTGTATGCGTTTCCACATACACCGCGCTGCCCTCAGCCGTTCCCTGGAGGATGCTTACCCGGATCCCCACGGGGGCCGAAACAACCAGCCCGCCCGTTGCGTCGCGGATTAGCGACTGGTAACTTACTTTTTGCGGCGCCTGCCCCGGCATAATCCCGGACTGGAGGAGCGCTGAAACGAACATCAGTAAAAAAAGACAAGTTTTTCGACTTGTGAATGAGTAGCGTTCAAAAAATGAACCGGGTGAAGAAGCGACGAAAACGGTTTTCCCGTTTTTACCCGGGTACATGTTGTTCCGGGTTTTCCTTTGGTGAAAACATACCCTTTCCATTTTAATGTGTCATTAAGAAATTGATTCAACGACCGGGTGGTATATTAAGGGCAATAGAATTTACGTCATTTTAAGTCAATTACAATCATTTGGGAAGGATTTTTTGATAGTTGCGAGTTATAAGTTGCGAATTGAAAGTTTTTGGGCATAATGCGGTAATCAAGGAGCCTGTAGGGATTATTGACTTCAGACCGGGTCGCTTGGTGTTCTGTTCCCGGATGATGAATACATCGGGCTACTGTTCCGTTCGATACAAGTTTGTACCTTTTATCCACCCGGGTGGATCGAACGGTTTATCTGCCCGCGTTCCCATACCCAGGGCAAAATTCCGGGAGGAACGACCGAAACGTCGCCCTGGGTCTAGCTGGTTCCTCCTGCTGTTATATCCCATCGGGTGCTGTAAATGTTTCCTGTATTCTTTAACCGTTTCGGAAACTGACGATTTGGGATTTAAACCAATCAAAAGATGCATATGATCCATATTTCATGAATTTGATTTTTTGGGTTTAGCTCAAAAAATCGCTTATTTTTTAATTTTTCAATCCAATACCGCTACGCGGTATTAATTATTGCATGGTTACATTTTTCTACAAGGTCTTAATCGCTACGCGATATTTCTTTGCGATGCCCTAATTTTGAAGGTGATATCAAAATTGATCTGCAACCTGTTTTAAAAAAATCCATAAAGAACAACGTAGGTGTTCCGGCATTGTAAAACGTAACGCGTTCGCGAAAGATACCGCGTAGC
>DAIMEA010000160.1:0-8498 GCA_036725585.1 Prolixibacteraceae bacterium
AACGTGACAATCAATTCATTGATCAGCTATTTTCATAACAAGAAAATCGATCTGAAAAAATACCCCGAGACCGATTTCGACAATCCACCTGCCGAACGGGCTGTTTTATTTTCTTCGCCGGGCGGTTTATTGCGAACCGCACAACGGGAACTGCCCTCGATTGTTGAATTCACCCGAAAGATTGAGGGAAAAGAAATTATATATGAATATATACAAACGCTTCCCGAATCGATTGAAAAAGGCATAGCACCCGTGCTGATCGATTGCCTGAATTGTGAAAAGGGATGCAACGGAGGTCCGGGCACTCCCAACCATGACCAATCGTTCGATAAAATTGAGTTTTTAATTGAAAACCGAAAGAAGAAGGTCCAAATGAAATACGGGATCAACGGCGATGAAAAAAAATCAAAAAAAGGGTACCAGCTTCTGAAAAAGACCATCGATGCTTATTGGCAACCCGACTTATACAACCGTACCTATGAAGACAAATCGAAGTATGTACGCCTGAAACAACCCACCGAAGCGGAGCTTTCACAAATCTATCTCCGGATGAAAAAAGTTTCTCCTTCCGATTTTTACAATTGCTCTTCATGTGGATACGGAAACTGCCACGATATGGCTGTTGCCATTCACAACCAACTGAACAGGGTTGAAAATTGTCATTATTACAACTATAAATCGTTGATGGAAATAGCCGTACAGGTTTCTTCAACCTTGGCAGCCATGGAGAAACACTCAAAATCGATCAACAAAATGGTCGATTTGTTCCGATCGATGGAATTTGACTTCTTGGCCATGGTCGATTCATTTGGAAAACAAAGCAACCTGACCAACGACTTCAAAAAAATTGCTGATTCCATCAACCACATTTCCTTTCAAACAAGTATTCTTTCGCTTAATGCAGCCATCGAAGCCGCACGTGCCGGTGAAGCCGGTCTGGGCTTTTCGGTGGTTGCCCATGAGGTAAAAGTATTGGCCGACCAGGCGTTTCAGGAAGTAGGCAAAATCAAACCGTATACCGAGCGCATGAAACATTTTTTCGACGACGTATCGGGAAAAATGAAAACAGCCTCCAACGAATTATTCATGGGCAAAGAACTGTTGAACAATGTAGCATCCGATCTGGACGAACTCTTGTCGATTGCCGAAAAGCTAAATGCCCAAACCGGCCATCATGATTCGACACCCCTCAATTTCAATGATTTCGACAATATGACACATACGAAACAAAAAATACTCGTTAACGATTTTTATTCATAGCGGCTTATTCGTCAATGATCGATTCTGCTTGAATGGATAAAAAAGTATACGATCGTTTCGAATTGAAAACAGTATTTTTCCGGTAACCTTTTAATTCCCGCCCCCGAAAAAGGCAAGATATGTCTTGACGCATTCGATTATTTCTTCTGCACAAATGGATCGAACGTAGGCTAAGACCAATTTCGCAAAAAAATCGGTCATTGGGAAAGCAGGTTACAATACAACGTTGCCCAATGACCGATAATGTTATTCCGAAAAACTAGCTTCCGCTGTTCATCGATATAATAAATTCTTCGTTGCTCGCAGTTTTTGCAATTCGGTCACGTAGGAATTCCATCGATTCGACCGAATTCATATCCGAAAGGTAATTCCGTAAAATCCATATTTTATCGAGCATCGCTTTATGAATGAGCAGGTCTTCCCGTCGGGTACTCGACAAGTTAACATCCACAGCCGGGAATATACGTTTGTTGGAGAGTTTCCGGTCGAGTTGCAATTCCATGTTACCGGTACCCTTAAATTCTTCAAAAATGACTTCGTCCATCTTGGATCCGGTATCCGTAAGTGCGGTGGCCAGAATTGTCAGCGATCCGCCCTCTTCAATATTGCGGGCTGCACCAAAAAAACGTTTGGGTTTGTGCAGTGCATTGGCATCGACTCCACCCGAAAGCACTTTTCCCGAGGCAGGTTGCACGGTATTGTAAGCCCGTGCCAGACGGGTGATGGAATCGAGCAAAATCACCACATCGTGTCCACATTCGGTTAGTCGTTTAGCTTTCTCCAGAACGATATTGGCAATTTTCACGTGCCGATCGGCAGGTTCATCAAAGGTAGAGGAAATAACCTCGGCATTCACACTGCGAGCCATATCGGTCACTTCTTCGGGTCGCTCATCAATGAGCAATACAATCATGTACACTTCGGGGTGATTGGCAGCAATTGCGTTGGCAATTTCTTTTAAAAGAACGGTTTTACCGGTTTTCGGCTGGGCAACGATCAACCCCCTTTGCCCCTTCCCGATGGGTGCAAACATATCGACCACCCGAACCGATACCGAAGTAACGCCATTTCCTGTAAGATTGAATTTTTCGTTGGGAAACAAGGGCGTCAGATGATCGAACGGAACACGATCGCGAACATAGTCCGGCAAACGACCGTTGATTTCAAGCACTTTGATGAGTGGAAAATACTTTTCTCCTTCTTTGGGTGGACGAATGGTTCCCTTAACCGTATCGCCCGTTTTCAAACCAAAGAGCTTTATTTGTGATTGAGACACATAAATATCGTCGGGCGAATTGAGGTAATTATAATCCGAAGAGCGCAAAAAACCATAGCCATCCTGCATAATTTCCAAAACTCCGGTATTGGTAATCAGCCCCTCAAAGTCGAAGATGGTTTTATCCTGTTGTTTTTTATTGAAACCCGGACGGGGTTGATTCTGGAGCTGATTTTGGTTAAGGTTTTGAGGCGTACCCTGATTTCCATTGAATCCGTTTTCAACAGGCCGTTCCACACGTTCAATGGGCGGGGCAGGCACAGGGGGGGCTTCCTGTCTCTCGTTTTGGTTTTTTTTGTCGACACTCCGATCCTTCGGATAATTCTGCTTGGAATAGTCTCTTTTATATTCCTTCTGATGATGATAGGGGTTTCTTTTTGCTTGCTGATCACCTTCGGATTTAGGAATGCCCGCTTCACCTTTTTTATCGGTTTCGGGAGTATCCGTTTTTTCTTCCGTTTTCGTTTCGCTTTGTGGTTTTTTATCCGGTTCAGGCCAGAAAATCAAAGGTTTTTTGCCTCTTTGATCCGTCTCCTGACGGGAAATCAATGGCTTTTTATTTTGATTATCAAGATCCTGCACCTCTTCATCCGGACTCACTTTACTTTCAGGTAGAGTCACTTTCTCCACTTTTTCATCCCGGTTCTTGATGATCCGGGTCCGCTTTCTTTTGTATTTGTTGTTCTCCTCCTCGGTAGCTTTATTCGATGAAGTTGATGGATTATTTTTTTGCATGGGGGTTTTGTTCTCTTTCAGCTTTCCTTCCGATGACAGGATGGCCTGCGTATCCAGGATTTTGTAAACCAACTCTTCTTTTTTATACTTTTCAACGCGCTTAATTTTAAGCTCCTTCGCAATATCCCGCAATTCGGGTACCAGCTTTTTGTTTAACTCTAAAATATCGTACATAGTAAATTGACATTAAACGTCAGAACAGATTACTGACTTAGTAATGATGAGGTTAATATTATAATTATGGAAATTGATTATTGTGCGAAAACTAACTTGAAATATTTTGCAATATTACACCAATAAGAAGAAATAAGCAAAAAAGTGGCTTTTTTTTTTCAAAGGGTTCGAAATTCTCGTATCGAAGATGATTTTTTTGTTGAAAACCATGAAACATTTTAGCGAATAATTGGTACCCATAACAATTTACTTAACTTTGTCAGCTCATAAAAATATTAATTCATCCGATAATGCAGATAGCAGAAAACAAAATGGTTACCCTTAGCTACACCTTAAGGGCCGACGACAGGAACGGAGACATCATCGAGCAAACCACCCATGAATCTCCGCTCCGTTTTGTATATGGCATGGGAGCCATGTTACCCAGCTTTGAATCGAACCTGAATGGATTATTGCAGGGCGATCCCTTTGAAATGACCCTAAAAGCAAGTGATGCCTACGGTGAATTTGACGAATCGTCCATTGTGGATCTTCCCAGGAATATTTTTATGATCGATGGCGTTTTCGATGAAGAACGGTTTAAACCCGGAGCACAAATCCCTATGCAAACCCAATCGGGCCAGCGGCTTAACGGTGTGGTCATTGAAGTTAATGACGAAAACCTGAAAATGGATTTTAACCATCCCCTTGCGGGTGTTGATCTTCATTTTGAAGGCACCATTCTGGAAGTACGAAATGCTACCGACGATGAAATCGCTTCCTACCTGGGATGCGGCTCCGGATGCAATTCCGGGTGCTCATCCGACAGTTGTTGCTCTGGCGGTTGTGGATGTTAAATAATCCTTCATGAACAGTTTTGGGAATCTGTTTCGTTTAAGCACATTTGGTGAATCACACGGTGCCGGAATCGGGGGAATTATCGA
Source organism: Prolixibacteraceae bacterium (assembly GCA_036725585.1). Classification (GTDB taxonomy): domain Bacteria; phylum Bacteroidota; class Bacteroidia; order Bacteroidales; family Prolixibacteraceae; genus DAIMEA01. Next base: position 4,369 of record DAIMEA010000160.1, read on the forward strand.
CGGTTGTCCCGCTGGATTAACCATCGACACCGATGCCGTTCAACACGAATTGAACCGGCGAAAGCCCGGACAATCTCGCATAACCACACAACGAAACGAATCGGATACCGTGGAATTTTTATCCGGCATTTTCGAAGGAATAACAACCGGAACTCCCATCGGGTTTCTCATCCGGAACAAAGACCATCAGTCGGCCGACTACAACAATCTGAGGGACGCATTCCGGCCCTCCCACGCCGATTATACCTATACCCAAAAATACGGTAACCGCGATCACCGGGGCGGAGGAAGAGCATCGGCCCGTGAAACCATTGCCCGTGTAGTGGGTGGCGCTATTGCCCGCCAAATCCTTTCGCTGCAAGGCATAACCATACAGGCCTTTGTATCGGGCGTTGGAACGGTGACACTCGAAAAGCCCTATACAGAACTCGACTTATCAAAAACCGACGATACCCTTGTTCGTTGCCCCGATCCCGAAACCGCTGAAAAAATGATCGCCCGCATCGAAGAAGCCGGTAAAAACCACGATACGGTTGGGGGCACCATCCTTTGCGTTATCCAGGGTGTTCCGGCGGGTTGGGGCGAACCGGTATTCAACAAGCTGCATGCCGACCTGGGTTTTGCCATGCTTGGAATCAATGCTGTAAAGGGCTTCGAATACGGATCGGGCTTCGAAGGAACACGGCTTAGCGGTTCGGAACACAACGACCGTTTCGTGAACGAGAACGGCGTAATCAAAACCCAAACCAACCATTCAGGGGGCATACAAGGGGGCATTTCCAACGGACAGGACATCTACTTCCGGGTAGCTTTCAAACCCATTGCCACCCTGCTTAAGGAACAAAAAACCATCGACAAAACACTTCAGGAAACCACCATTCACCCAACCGGCCGTCACGATCCCTGTGTGTTGCCCCGCGCAGTCCCCATCGTGGAAGCCATGGCCGCATTGGTCCTTGTCGATCATTTTCTTTTGAACAAAAAGTCGAAAATGGATAATCGATAATCCGCCTTCCTTCTGTCGGCATTCATGCTGCCTTTTGTCATTAGAAAGTCCGCCTTCTTGTTGTACTTTGCCGGGAAAAATTTCGACCATGTCGGTTAACGTGTTTCACTATGGTGAAGATATTTTAAGTGCCGGAATTGCTCTGAATATCTGCCGAAAAAAAACAAAAGGCATCCTTTCAACCAGTGCCCGGGAAAACATTCGGCTCAACCGGCACGCGGTTGAATCGATCGTGAAAGGCCATAAAACCGTGTACGGCATCAACACCGGTTTTGGCCCCTTATGTACCACACTGATTAACGAAGAAGACACCAAAAGACTTCAGTACAATCTCCTGCTAAGCCACAGTGTGGGCGTTGGAGAACCCGTCGATCAGGAAATTTCCAAACTGATGCTGATTCTCAAGGTCCATTCGCTCGCTAAGGCGTATTCCGGCGTATCGACCGAATTGCTGGAACGGATCATCTGGCATATCGACCACGATGTAATCCCCATTGTCCCTTCGCAGGGATCGGTAGGCGCATCAGGCGATCTGGCTCCCCTAGCCCATTTATTTTTGCCTTTGGTGGGATTGGGCCGCGTTGTTTACAGAGGGGAAGAACTGCCGGCACTTGATGTACTCCGGATGTATCAGCTCCAGCCACTTGAGCCGGGCCCTAAGGAAGGGCTGGCGCTGATCAACGGCACACAGTTTATGCTCGCCCACGGCATCGTACTTCTCGAAAAGCTCCAAAACTGCCTCGACCACGCCGATATCATTGCAGCCATGAACCTGGAAGCCCTCATGGGATCGGCCAAAAGCTTCGACGAAGAGCTTCATCTCCTGCGCCCCTATCCGGGCAGCCAGTATGTTGCCCAACGATTCCGAACCCTCCTCGATCGATCGGAAATCATCCACTCGCATGAAAACTGTGCCCGGGTGCAGGATCCCTACTCCCTACGATGCATCCCCCAGGTACATGGCGCCTCGCGCGATGCATGGCTTCATTTGAAAGACCGGCTGCAGATTGAAATGAATTCGGTAACCGACAACCCGGTGGTTTTTCATGAACTGAAAACCATAACCGGGGGAAATTTTCACGGGCAACCCCTGGCCCTTCCGTTTGATTATGCCGCTGTAGCAGCCGCCGAACTGGGAAATATTTCCGATCGCAGAATCTATCTATCTCTTTGTGAAGTGATCCCTGATCTGCCCCGTCTGTTAATGAAACACACCGGGCTGAATTCCGGTTTTATGATTCTGCAATATACCAGCGCTGCCCTGGTGAGCGAAAACAAAAGTCTTTGCTTTCCGGCCAGCGCCGATAGCATTCCCACCTCCCTCGGACAGGAAGACCATGTAAGCATGGGATCCATCGGCGTGCGAAAAGCGCTCCGGATAGTGGAAAATTTGGAAAAAATCCTCGGTATTGAACTCTTTACAGCCGCCCAGGGTTTTGAATTCAGGAAACCCCTCCATTCGGGTTACCTGATCGATAAATGGCATGAATGGATCCGACAGGAAATTGAATTTGCGGAAAACGACCGGTTGTTTTCACCCGATCTGGAAAAGGCGATCGAACTAATCCGCTCGAAAAAGCTGATAAAACGGATGCACAAAGAAAGGATTTTGCATCAAATCGACTTTAAAAACGACGATCATGAACGCTTCGGAATTTATTAGGCAATATGCCGAACATCCCCACTACAAAGCGCCGGTGGGGAACATACTCCACGCCCGGTCGTGGCAAACAGAGGCTCCCTTGCGCATGCTGCTCAACAACCTCGACGCTCAGGTTGCCGAAGATCCCTCCCGCCTTATCGTATACGGGGGGACGGGGCAGGCAGCGCGCAACGAAGAAGCCGTGCGCAAAATCATCCACATCCTGCTCGATATGGATGAGAACCACAGTTTGCTTATCCAGTCGGGGAAACCGATCGGGATTGTCCGATCCCACCCGGAAGCGCCCCGGGTACTGATTGCCAACAGCAACCTGGTTCCGGCCTGGGCAACCTGGGAACATTTCGAAAAACTGAAAGCCGACGGTCTGATGATGTATGGTCAGATGACCGCTGGCAGTTGGATTTACATCGGGACACAGGGAATTCTTCAAGGTACTTACGAAACCTTTGCCGAATGTGGCCGGAAATATTTCAACGGCGATTTGCGTCATAAACTCATTGTGTCGGGCGGTCTTGGCGGTATGGGGGGAGCCCAGCCCCTGGCAGCTACCCTTGCCGGGGCTGTTTTTCTGGGAGCCGATGTGAATCCCGACCGCATCCACAAACGAATCGAAACCCAATACATCGACCGCATGACGTCCGACTACCGGGAAGCGCTTTCCTGGGCGCTCGACGCAAAAGAAAAAGGGGAAGCCCTTTCGATTGGACTGGTATCGGATATCGGCGACCTGCTCGAAAAATTGCTGGCCGACGGGGTTATCCCCGATATCGTGACCGATCAAACGTCGGCCCACGATCCGCTAAACGGTTATATCCCCAATGGTTTCACCCTCGATGAGGCCACTGAGTTACGGGAAATGGACCCAAAAGATTATCAAATTCTTTCGCTCAAAAGCATGGCCCGCCACGTGGGTTTCATGCTACAGATGAAAAAACAGGGAAGCATCGTTTTCGACTACGGGAACAACCTCCGGGAATTTGCCCGTCGCGGAGGCGAGGAAAACGCGTTCGATTACCTGGGTTTTGTGCCCGAGTTTATCCGACCGCTCTTTTGCGAGGGCAAAGGCCCCTTCCGCTGGGTTGCTTTATCGGGCGATCCCGAATATATTTTTACCACCGACCGGGCGTTGATAGAAGCTTTTCCGGAAAACACGCACCTGATTCATTGGCTCAACCAGGCCCAACAAAAAGTTCGTTTCCAGGGACTTCCAAGCCGTATTTGCTGGCTAGGCTACGGGGAACGGGAAAAAGCCGGATTGATTTTTAACGACTTAGTAAAAAATGGCCGGGTGAAAGCGCCCATCGTCATCGGTCGCGATCATCTCGATTGCGGCTCGGTTTCATCACCCAACCGCGAAACCGAAGAAATGCTCGATGGAAGTGATGCCGTTTCCGACTGGCCCCTCCTGAATTTGATGGCCAACACAGCCGGGGGCGCAACCTGGGTATCATTTCATCACGG
>DAIMEA010000161.1:0-8483 GCA_036725585.1 Prolixibacteraceae bacterium
TTCTTCCATATAGGCTGCCAGCAAGGCCATTGCCGTAAGGGCGGCGGAGCCAATTGCGAAACCTTTCCCGGTTGCAGCGGTTGTATTGCCCAACATATCGAGGGCATCCGTGCGTTCGCGAACTTCTTTGGGCAGATGCGCCATTTCGGCGTTACCTCCGGCATTGTCGGCAATGGGGCCAAAGGCATCCGTGGCCAGGGTGATTCCCAGGGTGGAGAGCATTCCTACGGCAGCAAAACCGATTCCGTACACTCCCTCGGCAAAATTAGAGAAGCCCCCGGCAAAACCAAAAGCAGCAATAATACCGCCCACGATGGTCACAACCGGAATCCAGGTCGAGTACATCCCGGTGGCTATCCCGTCGATGATGGTGGTAGCAGGACCTTGTTGGGCCTGTTTGGCAATGCCCCGGGTGGGCTTGTATTCGTCGGAAGTAAAATATTCGGTGCCTTGTCCGATGATGACACCGGCCAACAGCCCGGCAATTACCGATCCGAAGATGCCCCAACTGATCATATCGAAATAAGCCAAAACGGCAACAACCACCAAGATGAGGAACGAACTACCCCCGGTGCCCAGGAGCAGGGCATTCAGCAGGTTTTTCTGGGTGGCCGACTCTTTGGTACGAACCATGAAAATTCCCAGTATGGAAAGTACAATCCCCACCGCGGCAACAATCATCGGGGCGATGACCTTGGTATTGGCCGCTTCGGCGTTCACCGAAAGAGCGGCCCCCAACGCGGCCGTGGCCAGAATGGATCCACAGTACGATTCGTACAGGTCGGCACCCATGCCGGCAACATCGCCTACGTTGTCGCCAACATTATCGGCAATGGTGGCCGGGTTCCGCGGATCGTCCTCGGGAATGCCGGCTTCCACTTTTCCAACCAGGTCGGCGCCTACATCGGCTGCTTTGGTATAAATGCCGCCGCCTACACGGGCAAACAACGCCTGGGTGGAAGCGCCCATCCCGAAGGTAAGCATGATGACGGTTACTTCAATTAATTTGTGCGATTCATCCGTTCCGGCTTTTACCAGGTCGAGCCCCAGAAAAGAAAGACCGTCGCGCATGTGTTCGGCTGTATATACCAGTTTGGTTAAAATGAGGTACCATCCCGATATGTCGAGCAGTCCGAACCCAACAACCACCAGACCCATAACGGCCCCGCTACGGAAAGCCACTTTTAAACCCTTGTTCAACGATTGGGTAGCTCCCTGAGCAGTGCGGGCCGAGGCGTTGGTCGCGGTTTTCATTCCAAGATATCCGCAAAGGCCCGAGAAGAACCCTCCCGTGAGAAAAGCAACCGGAACAAAGGGATTTTGAACGCCCATGTAGGCCAAAATGGTAAGAATCACCACCAAAACGACAAACACGATCGTGACAACCCTGTACTGCCTTCTCAGATAGGCCATTGCCCCTTCACGTACATGCTGGGCAATTTCTTTCATCCGGTCGGTACCTTCCGGATTTTTCATCATCGATTTATAAAAAATCCATGCAAACAAAAGCGCCGTAAGTGCGGCAACTGGAATCAAAAAGAAATAATTCATAAGCTTTTTATTTAGTGAAATTATTCATTTTGTTAGTCTTAGAACGGTTTGACCGGAGCGTGCCTATTCCGTATACAGGCCTCCCATATTGTAGCAAATTTAGCGAACCTAAAATATAAAAAATGCTTTAAGAATGATCTGTTTCCAGCAAAAAGATCTTTTTTTTTGTGATAATTGAGCAATTCGGAATATTTTTGATCGACCAAAACCCAAGGGTTCCAAGCGTTCTTTTTTCGACCTTGTTTTCCCGTTGGAACCTTTTTCGGCTTTTGATGTTTGTGTTGATTTTCTGCTTTCACCGTAATTCAATAAACCGAACGATGAAACAAGTATTGTTTGTTTGTATGGGCAATATCTGCCGTTCTCCATCGGCCGAGGCAATCTTCCGCAAGAAAGTGGAACGGGCCGGCCTTTCGGATCAAATTATTTGCGACTCGGCCGGAACGATTGCCTATCATAGCGGCGAAACAGCCGATGCAAGGATGCAAAACCATGCATCCCGAAGGGGATATCGTCTCGACAGCATTTCCCGAAAAGTTCATCCGGCAGCCGACTTCGATCGTTTCGATCTCATTGTCGCTATGGACGATCAGAATGTACAGGATTTGCTGCAAATGGCCCGTACCGATTCGGACCGATCGAAAATTCGGAAAATGACGGATTTTTCTTCCCATCCTTCCCCGAACTCCGTTCCCGATCCCTATTATGGCGGGGCTTCGGGCTTTGAACGGGTCCTGGATATTCTGGAAGATTCCTGCGATGGTTTGTTGCGTTTTCTTCAGGGCAAGCAATAATTCAAACGCTCCACAGCATGCAAAGGGAACTGAATCGGAGAACGATCCTGCAAAGCACGACTTTCCTGGCCATTGTGGCCTGCTTTTTATGGTCGACCGCTTTTGCCGGTGTGAAAATTGGTCTGCGGTATCTCACACCTTTGCAATTTGCCGCGATTCGTTTTTTTATTGCGGGTTTCCTGGTGTTTCCGCTGGCCGGAAATCTGCGTTCCTATTTTCGGCAGGTTGGCGCGCACTGGAACTATGTTTTGTTGATTGCCTTTTTGCAGGTTGTGTTAATGTACAGCCTGTTTTATACCGGAATGAACCGGGTGCCGGCTTCCCTGGGCGCCATGGTCATCGGGTCGGGTCCGCTCTTTATTGCCCTGGTTGCCCATTTTTCGATTCCCAACGACCGTATGAACATGAAAACTACGTTCGCTCTTCTTTTGGGTGTGGTTGGAATTGTCTTCATCAACCTGGGACGACAAATATCGAATAAAGCCGGGGCCGGTGAGATCCTTGGGGTATTCATCCTTATCGGGAACAATCTGGTTGGCGGTTTGTACAACGTAATAGTAAAAAAGAGCCAGCGCACCATAGCACCTCTGGTTTTAAGTTCCTCTTCGCTTATTCTGGGAGGGGCGCTCCTTTTTTTGATATCCTTGCCCATCGAAGGATGGCAAATCCGGACCTTTCCCACCGAATTCTATCTCTCGCTGGGTTGGCTAAGTTTTCTTTCCGCAGCCGCAATATCCATTTGGTTCACCTTGCTGCAACGTCCCGAAGTGAAACTGTCGAAAGTGAATACCTGGAAGTTTCTGATTCCGGTTTTGGGCGCTGTTTTGAGTTGGATCCTCATCCGGGGCGAATCGCCCGATTTTTTTGCCGTAAGCGGAATGCTGATTGTTGGGGCCTCGCTTCTTGTGATGAACCACGAAGCCTTCTTCGAAAAGAGAAACAGAAAGAAGAGGAAAGAAGGGCATTAATTATCGGAGTACTTTGCCATAAGTTCCGAAATACGCAGCTCCTGTTCCCGAATGATCCGGGATTGATTGACCAATTGGGTAACATCGTTGATGATTAACGCGATGTATTGGTCGCGTTCGAAACGGAAGCAGCGAATAGAATACCGCAAATGCTTCAATACTTTCTCCGAACTATTCAGAAAAAATTCGCGCGAAACCGACCGGTTAAACACGGGCTCTCCGCTGGCATAGACCATTACGGCATCCTTTCGGAGCGTACAATCCCGGCAGTGGGAGGTTTCGCCACAGCGGGATTTTTCTTCAACCTGATGGGCACATCCCAGCGCTTCGCCGCAACGCATGTAGAGGAGATGTTCGTCTTTATGGTTGGTGAAAATATTTTTCAGCGGATCGTTAAAGGCCCGTAATTCCATTTTTTTGTTTAAGAGCATGATGCAGCTTCCCACTTCGTTTAAAAGGATATACAAAAAATCCGGATTGGACTGCAGCAGCGAAAACGAAACATTGCTCGATGCAAATTCTCTCTTCATAACTATTTTTTCTACAAGATAAAAATTTTTGATCAAACCATAACTTGTTGTTTTCATCAATACAAATATTTGGAATAGCACTATGGTCGAAAACGAACCGGCATCCCATACCGCATATTTGTCTGCCCCGATCGTATTTGATAAATTTGACCATCGTAAAACGTAGTTTAAACACCATGCACATGCATTTATCTTCGGGGTCTCCGTGGGACCGATTCTTTAAGAGTTCTGGTTTTTTGGTCATTATCCTGTTTGCTTTCGCCCTGCTGTATCGCTATCCCGAACGTGCGTTCCAGCGTCCCCAATCGATCCATAAATGGCGGCAAAGCGATTGTGCCTCCCTTGCACGGAACTACTACCAGGGCGGCATGCACTTTTTTCAACCCGAAACCCACAACCTGACCTCGGAAGGAGGTACAAGCGGCCGGGCCTATACCAGCGAAATACCCTTATTGTATTATAGTGTCGCGTTTCTGTACCGGGTCTTGGGTCCCCACGAATGGATTTACCGGATACTCAACACACTATTGTTCCTGCTCGGATTGTTTTTTCTGGCAAAAACATTCCGGCTCACAGGGCGCGATCCGGTTTGGTCTGTTCTTCTGGCCCTGCTCTTTTTTACTTCTCCGGTTCTGGTATATTACGGGAATAACTTTCTCACCAACTCAACCGAACTGGCTTTTTCGTTCATGGGATGGTACTTTTTTCTTTTGTTCCGCGAACAAGCGAAATCCCGCTGGTTCTTTCTTTCTATGGTGTTGTTTTTCCTGGGCGCGTCGATGAAGATTACCGCCTTTTTTTCCTTCTTTGCCATCGGTCTGACCCTGCTGGCTGAAATAACAGGCTTGGCCAAATTCGGCGGGGAACGAAAACTGTACCCGAAACCGGCCGCCATGCTTGGGGTCATGGCCTTCGTTTTCGCAACGGTTTTAGCCTGGATCCTGTATGCCCATTTCAGCAATAAAGCGATTCGATGCACCTATTTTTCCACCGTTCTTTTTCCCATCTGGGACCTCGACCGGGCGAAGATTTTGGATGTATTGCGCAGTGTGAAAGAATTGTGGCTGTTCGATTACTTTCATCTTTCCCTGCTCGTTTTTCATGCCCTGCTTGCTGTTTTTGTTCTTTGGAATTATCGCCGGCTCCCGCTTTTCTGGCGCTGGGTGCTTCCTTTTACCGTGTTGGAAGCGCTGGTATATGTTCTTTTCCAATTCCGCACTTTTGCCGATCACGACTATTATACCATCGGACTGTTCATTGTCCCGGCTTTGTTTCTGATGGCTGCCCTGGAGCTTGTCGGGCGGGATCATCCCCGTCTGCTCCGTTCGGTGTGGATCAAAGGACTGATGGCTCTTTTGCTGCTTTTCAACATTTTCTATGCCCGTGGCCGGGCAGAGGAACGCTATGGACCGCTCGTGAACGATTATTCGGCTTATCGGGATGTGTACACGCTGGAGCCGTATTTGCGGGAGCTGGGGTTGACCTGGAAAGATACCGTTGTTTCCATCCCCGACCGCAGCCATGCAACGTTGTACCTGATGAACCAGAAAGGCTGGACCGAATATACCGATGCTTCGTTTAACCGGGGCGAATGGATCCGCTACAACAACGACCCGGCGGCATTGCAGGCTTCCATTAAACGGGGCGCGTCGTACCTGATCGTGAACGGTTTGGCCCGCCTGTACGAAAAGCCCTGGTTGCAGGCTTTCTGCAACCATCTGAAAGGAAACTACCGGAATGTGTTCATTTTTGATCTGAAAAACAACGAAACGAATTTTGTTCTTCCACAGAAAAGAATCAAGAACCGCTTCTTTTGCGACGCCGAACAGCGAACTCCCGATTCTTCGCTTTTCGAGGGCGAAGGCAACCGCTTCGAAAACGCCCGTACCCGTTCAACCGACGAACATTTTTCCGGAAACGCTTCGGTCAGCCTAAACGCTACTGCGCCTTACGGTATGACCCTGAGGAGATCGGACCATATCCGGGGGGAAAGTTATTGCCTCAGGGTGTGGCGGAAGCAACAGCCCGGAGCCAGGGGAGAAATGGTTGTGCAGATAAACGGACAGATTATCACCGCTCATATGCCCCTTACATCCCGGCCCGACGGCTGGGAACAACTGCAGCTGGATTTGTTTATCGACGACCTCATGGAGGGAAAGGAAGCCGTACTGTTTTTGCACAATCCTTCCGAAACAACGGCTTTTTTCGACGATTTTGAAATTCTGCACTACGAATCGGTATACAACGACCTTGGAGACTCTTTCGATCCGGGTGTTCCGGAGCCCGAAATTCAATAGCAGGATGCGCAAACAAAATGAAATTAATTTGTTGGAAATCAATATACATTCTAACATTAAGGGACTTGGGCCTTTTAAATCATTACGAAAAAAGTTTCATTTCTTACTTTTTTGTATACTTTTACCACAAATTTCAATGACTAATTGGATTGATAAATGGGAATACTGAGAGATAAGTTTTCGCTGTACGATGCACCTCAGAAGGTTATCGAAGCAGGTATTTATCCTTATTTCAGGGAGATTGAATCTGATCAGGACACAGTTGTCGATATCAAGGGGAAAAAGGTCCTTATGTTCGGCTCGAACAGTTATCTTGGGCTCACCAACCACCCAAAAGTAAAAGAAGCAGCCATCCAGGCCATCCAAAAATACGGAACCGGTTGTGCCGGATCCCGTTTTCTGAATGGCACGCTCGACATTCACATCCAACTGGAAGAACGGCTCGCCCAACTGGTTGGAAAAGATGCAGCCCTATGTTACAGCACCGGCTTTCAGGTTAACCTGGGGGTCGTTTCTGTTTTGGCGGGTCGAAGCGATTACATTTTTTTGGATGAACTGGACCATGCGTCCATTATTGAGGGAAGCCGTCTTTCGTTTGGTAAAGTAATGAAGTTTGCTCATAACGACATGAAGTCGTTGGAAAACAAACTTCGTCTTTGCGAACCCGACCGAATCAAGATGATTGTTGTCGACGGAATTTTTTCCATGGAAGGCGACATCATCAAACTTCCCGAACTGGTGAAACTGGCCCGGAAGTACAATGCCTCCATCATGGTCGACGATGCCCATTCGCTGGGTGTTCTCGGACCCCATGGCGAAGGAACCGCAGCTCATTTCGGTCTTACCGACGATGTGGATCTCATCATGGGAACCTTTTCCAAATCGATGGCTTCGCTCGGGGGCTTTATTGCTGCCGACCGCGAAGTGATCAATTTCATCAAGCACAATTCGCGTTCGCTGATTTTCAGCGCCAGCATGACCCCGGCATCCGTTGCCAGCGTTATGGCCGCGCTCGATATCATGGTAAGCGAACCCGAACGGATCCGGCATCTCTGGGATCTGACCCACTATGCCAAAAGAGCCTTCGTCGAGAACGGTTTCGATACCGGCATTTCCGAAACGCCCATTATCCCGCTTTTTGTGCGCGATGATATTAAGGCTTTGAAAATGACCCGGATTCTTCTCGAGAACGGCGTGTTTGTCAATCCGGTGGTTTCGCCGGCCGTTCCCAAGGAAGATTGCCTGATCCGCTTTTCGCTCATGGCAACCCATACCTTTGAACAGGTCGATGAAGCGATTGAAAAAATAACACGGGTTGCCAAAGAACTCGATATACTGGCCGAAATGCCCGCTTATAAATAGCATTTTTTGCCTGTATCTCCTATGCTGTGATTGATCGTAATTGGCTCCCGGGCCGGTTATGCATCCATAATACAAGCCTGCCTTGTTCCTCCCGGGGAACAAGGCGGTTCTTTTTTGAAACCCTGTTTCTACTCTTCTTCTATGGAAAAAGTCATTTTAATCACCGGCATATCGTCCGGATTTGGCGAACAAACCTCGCGCCTGCTGGCCGAACGGGGCCATATTGTGTACGGAACGCTCCGGAAAGATGGACCTGCTCCTCCGGGCGTTAAAACCCTGATCATGGATCTGACCCATCCCGAATCGATCCGGGCGGCTGTCGAAACGGTCGTTCAAAAGGAAGGGCGGCTCGATGTGCTGATCAATAATGCCGGGATGCACAGCGGCGGCCCCATCGAGGAAGCCCCGCCCGAACTCTTTGCCCGCCAGATAAACACCAACGTGAACGGGATGGTGCTGCTTTTGCAACAGGCCCTGCCGCACATGCGGGAAAGGGGAGGGGGGACCATCATCAACATCAGTTCCATCGGCGGACTGATGGGCCTGCCTTTCCAGGGTTTTTATTCCGCCAGTAAATTTGCCATCGAAGGATTGAGCGAGGCCCTCCGAATGGAGTTGAAGCCCTTCCATATCAACGTTATTGTGATTAACCCGGGCGATTTTGCCACTCGGAACACGGCCAACCGAACCAACATAACTGTAAAGAACGGACCCTACGAAGCCCAGTTTCAAAAATCGCTGGCCCAGATCGAGAAAGACGAAACCGGTGGCCAGGACCCAGTTGTCCTTGCCCGCAAACTTTGCCGCATCGTCGAAAGCAAACGCCCCTGCAAGCGCTACGTGATTGCATCGTTCGAACAGAAACTGGCGGTGGCGCTGAAACGAATCCTGCCCGAAGGCTGGTTTATGGGCATCCTTACGTCGCATTATAAGATCGGGTAGAAGGCTGCTTTTTCCTGTGCGGCTTTACCCCCGACAGGG
>DAIMEA010000162.1:0-8373 GCA_036725585.1 Prolixibacteraceae bacterium
TCTCGACGGGTAAGCAACAGATTGTTCAACGAAATCGCATAAACACCCAACTCCGAATAATAAGTTTTCTTTCGGGAAAAAAACCGGACACCTGCTTCACCCATCCAACCCTGTTCGGGCCGAAGAGACAGGTTATAGGATCCATCCGGGAGCAATCCTTCTTCGAAATCGGCGTGGGAAAAACCATGACCAAACGATCCGAACAGGACAAGCTGCTGCGATAATTCAACACTCAAACCCACCCTGGGGGATACAATGGGCGAATGCAAATTAATGCCCGACTGATCACCATTATCGGGAAACAGATCGCTTAGAACGGAATGCAGCTTGTTTGCATTCAGTCCGGCCGTAAGCTGAAGAAAGGGGAAAGGGGAATAACGCAGCGATCCGAAAAGATTCACAACCGAACGTTGTTCGCTGTTCCGGTTGATCCAGGTTCCGGAGGGTATCGTAACCGGTTCAGTAAGCAGTACGTCGTTTTTCTCCAGGAGCCATTCGCCACCCAACGTGATATCGATTTGTTTCCGATGGTAAAAAAGAAGGTCCCGTAATCCGGCCATCTGGAGTTCCGTGCCCAGGTTATTGAACGGCCTTCGTTCCCATTCGTCCGAAATGCTACCGAACACAATTAATTTGTTGGAAAAAGAAGGACTGAAGGTATTTTTTACCGAGGCGCCCGCAAGAATGCGGGAAGAACGTTCATATCCCTGCACCGCCAGCCAGTTCGAAGCAGCAGCCGAGGGATGGTTGGTAAACGTTTGTTCGTCGAGTGAGCTGGCTATTTGTGCATCCAAACGGTGATAAAGCAACAACAAACCCAGCGAAGCATTCCCTATTTTCCGTTCCCCTTCGAACAAAAGGTTTGTTTTCGAAAACCTGCTGTTTTGCCGATAACCATTCGACCATCGTTCATTCCAGGACCATTGCACATGTTGTTCGGGGGTTGAACGGGCCATTCCGGATGTAAACCAACCGGTATTGAAGGAAGCACTTCGAAAACCGGTTTTCAGGGTTTCCCCGGAACGGCTGGTAATTGCCCGGATGGCCCCACCCAGCCCGGATCCATACAAAGCCGAAGAAGGGCCCTTGATCACTTCAATCCGGTCCAGGGAAGCAACATCGAGTTGATCCAGGGAGGTGAAACCGCCGGCATACGTAATTGGGATATCGTTCAAATAGGCCATGATCCGGTTGCTGGCATAAGGTGTCCGGCTTCCCATTCCCCTCAGGGTAATTCGCTGGGTATTGACAGCGCCATCCTGAATCCAAATCCCGGGCAAGGCATTCAACAAAGAGCCCAACGAAGGGGCGTTGTTTTCGACCCAGGCCAGGGATATACTCCCGGAATTTTTTTTGAGCTTCCCTTCCATCCATCCGGAAGAAACAGAAACCTCGGGCAAATAATGGATGGAATCACCCGTTTCCCGCTGAAAAGATTTTCCGGGCAGTGAAAATACCAATAAGACAAACAGGATCCCCCATTTTTCAACGTTCTTTCGCAGCAACAAAATCAGATGGTTGATCATGGGTCCCAAAATTGGAGCCTTACAGGTCTTCGGGAAGAAGGCGGATAATCTTGCCGGGCTGCTCAATGGCCACATAAACCAAGCCTTCCGGACTAATTTTCACATTCCGTACGCGCCCGATCCCTTCAAGCAGTTTTTCCCGATGCACTACGCGGTTACGAAGCAATTCGATTCGCTCAACATACTGAAAGCGAAGCGACCCGATCAGCAGGTTGTTTTGCCAGCGGGGAAACAGGGAACCGGTCACAAAGGTCATCCCGCAGGGGGCAATCGATGGATCCCAATAGGCCACAGGCTGCTCCATTCCCTCTTTTTCCGTCAGATCTGTAAAACGGGTTCCATCGTAATTGATTCCATAGGAAATAACCGGCCATCCATAATTTCGACCGGGTTTGATCCGGTTCAGTTCATCGCCTCCTTTGGGGCCGTGCTCCGATTCCCAAAGGTCGCCGGTCACGGGGTGAACCGCTATCCCTTGTGGGTTCCGGTGTCCGAAACTGTACACCGACGGGCAGGCGCCATCAATAGCGACAAAAGGATTATCGTCGGGGATGGTGCCATCATCCCGAATCCGGTGAATTTTCCCGTTCGCATTCGCCAGTGTTTGGGGGTTTACATCCCGTTCGCCCCGATCGCCAATCCCAAAATAGAGATAGCCCTTTTTGTCAAAGTCGATTTTACAACCAAAATGATACGATTTATCGGTATCGGGATTGCCGTTAAAAATTTTTTGCACATCCGTCAGCCGGTCGTCCTGAATCCGGGCCCTGAGAATGGAGGTATTTCCGCCGCTTTCTCCCGGCTCATCGGCGACATCGGAAAAGGCAATGTAAATCCATCCGTTGGAAGCATAGTCGGGGTGCAATTTCAGATCCATAAGCCCGCCCTGGCCTTTAACAAAAATTTCGGGCAGACCCCGTATGGGAATCAATTCTTTGGATGCAGTGAAGCGATACAGCATACCCGAGCGTTCCGAAAGCAACAGATCGCCATTGGGAAGAAACTCGAGTCCCCAGGGAACATCCAGTCCCGACACAAGCGTGTCGACACGGAAACGGTGCAGCTCGGACGAATGCACCGCGCTGTCGGTTTTTTCTCCCAATTGAATGCGGTTTTGCGGAATTCCCTTTTTGGTATAATCGGCCAATTCCCTGATTTCGTCATCCGAAAAAGTGGCTTCAAATCCCGGCATACCCATTTCGATCCGCCCGTATTTGATCGATTCAAAAACAGAATTCAGCGAATCGCCGTACATCCAGTCTTTGTGTTCAAATTTTTCGAGATTGAAACCGTGGCACCCGGCACAATAGTTTTGGTAGTTGGCGGCAGCTCCCTCCATGTTCTGGGCTGAACGGTTCATCACCTCTATATTGACCGGCGATTGCGGACGACAGGAAAACAGAACGAATAGAATAAGCAACGGGACTAATTTTTCCGGAAGAAAATTGTGTGTTTTCATTTTCTCAGGTTTTTTAATCGAATGAATCATCGGATTGAAAAAGAAGCTTTGCATCGTTTGCGGTTTTGCTTCAACGTATAAAGATAAAACACTTTCCCGATCCGGAGGTTTTAATCGAAAAACTTTTCCGTAGCCAGTCTCCAATTTTTATACCTTTGTCGTGTACAAAAACGAATCGACATGTCGGTATACAAAGAAATCAGAAAGGTTACAACCCATGTACTTTCGGAAATGAAACTCCGGGGTGAAAAGATATCGATGCTTACAGCCTACGATTACAGCATGGCCAAACTGGTCGACCAGGCCGGGATTGACATCATCCTGGTGGGCGACTCTGCATCGAACGTGATGGCCGGGAACGAAACCACGCTTCCCATCACCCTCGACCAGATGATCTACCACGGGAAATCGGTGGTCAAAGGGGTGAGCCGGGCCCTGGTGGTGGTTGATATGCCTTTTGGCACTTACCAGGGAAATTCGCTCGAAGCCATACAATCGGCCATACGCATTATGAAAAGCACCCATGCCGATGCCGTGAAAATGGAAGGAGGCAAGGAAGTGATCGAATCGGTGAACCGGATCCTGTCGGCCGGCATTCCCGTAATGGGGCACCTCGGGCTGATGCCCCAGTCGATCCATAAATACGGGACCTACGTCGTCAGGGCTCAGGAGGACGAGGAAGCCAAAAAGCTGATCAGCGATGCCAAACTGCTGGAAGAAGCCGGATGTTTTGCCATCGTGCTCGAGAAAATCCCCGCCTCGCTGGGCGAAAAAGTGGCTTCCGAGCTCAAGATTCCCATCATCGGGATTGGCGCCGGGGGCGGCGTCGACGGGCAGGTGCTGGTTTTGCACGACATGCTCGGGCTGAACCAGGAATTTTCGCCCCGGTTCCTGCGCCGGTACCACAACCTGGCCGCCGAAATCAAAGGGGCAGTCGGCGCTTACATCAACGACGTGAAATCGAGGGATTTTCCGAACGAAAAAGAACAGTATTAACTATTGAAGATTTTTCCTACTTTTAAAACATTCGAATCATCATGAAAGACTACAAACATATAATTACAATTGAGCCGGGGAAAAGAGGAGGAAAACCCTGCATCAGAGGTATGAGGATAACCGTAAGCGATATACTTGCATGGCTGGCTGCCGGGATGACGGTTAAAGAAATTGTTGCTGATTTTGATGAATTAACCGAAGAAGATATATATGCAGCCCTGAGTTATGCAGCAGACAGGGAAAATAAAATCTATCAGGTAGCTGTATGAAGTTATTATTTGATCAAAACATCTCACACAGAATACTCCGATATTTACCCGATATTTTTCCAGGATCAACTACCGTAAAAAAAGAAGGATTAATCAATTCGTCTGACAAGCAAATTTGGAATTTTGCAAAAGAAAAAAACTTCATCATTGTTACCCAGGATTCAGATTTCATTGATTTGAATTCTCTATATGGTTTCCCGCCTAAAGTTATCTGGGTAAGAACAGGCAATTTAAAAACCCAACAAATTGTTGATTTATTGCTCAACTATTATACCGAAATTGAATTCTTTATCAAGAATGACAACTATGGATGCTTCGAGATAATCCATATTAAAAAAGAGTAATTTTGTTTTCGTTCAATAACTTTCTTATGGAAATCCTTTTCGAAGACAACCACATCCTTGTCGTCAACAAACAATGCTCGGACATTGTCCAGGGCGACAAA
The DNA here is from genome assembly GCA_036725585.1 of Prolixibacteraceae bacterium. Taxonomy (GTDB): domain Bacteria; phylum Bacteroidota; class Bacteroidia; order Bacteroidales; family Prolixibacteraceae; genus DAIMEA01. The sequence continues at coordinate 4,696 of DAIMEA010000162.1, forward strand.
ACCGGAGACACACCCCTAAGCGAGACACTTAAAGCATACATCAAAGAAAAATACCACAAACCCGGCGAGGTGTTCCTGGGGGTGCCCCACCGGCTCGACCGGCCTACCAGCGGGGTTGTTTTGTTTGCCCGGACCAGCAAAGCGCTTACCCGGCTTAACAACCTGTTTAAAGAAAAGGATCGGATAAAGAAAATCTACTGGGCCGTTGTGGATCAAAAACCGAATCCTGAAGCCGCGACGCTTCGTCACTGGCTCACCCGCAATACGAAACAAAATAAGTCGTATGCGCACAACGAAGCGATCCCGGGAAGCCAGGAAGCCCTCCTCTCCTATCGTTGGCTGGACAGTTCCGACAACTACTACCTGATAGAGATTGAGCTGCATACCGGAAGGCACCACCAGATCCGGGCGCAACTGGCGGCCATCGGGTGCCGGATCAAAGGCGACCTGAAATACGGCTCGCCCCGCTCGAATCCCGACGGGGGCATTCATCTCCATGCCCGGAAAATCGAATTTGTCCATCCGGTTTCGAAAGAAGAGGTGAGAATTATAGCTCCGGTACCCGGCGATGCGTTGTGGAAATACTTTGAAGAGAAGGTCGGGGCATTGTAGGCAGCAGGGATTTTTTTGAACCGCAAAGGCGCAAAGACGCAAAGGTTTTTTGAACCGCAAAGGCGCAAAGACGCAAAGTAAATTTTGAACCGCAAAGGCGCGGAGACGCAAAGGTTTTTTGATCCGCAAAGACGCGGAGACGCAGAGAGGATTTTGAACCGCGGAGACGCTGTTCTCCCTTAATCCCTGACAGGGTTCGGAACCCTGTCGGGGGTAAAGGTTCCAAAACCTTACGAACGAAGACGAACAGTGGTTTCACCCGCGGGTGAAACCACTTGCTGCAATAAGATGGGGTTTATTATACGAACGCGGTTTTGAGACCTGACAGGTTTTGGAAACCTGTCAGGTCTAAAGGAATATCATTCACTCAAAAAAACTTCACGAAGTTTTTCCCACATAAAGCAGGTAAAAGAAATTTGGGGATGCCGTAAAGGGTACTTAAATTGGAAGTAATTTTAAACTACCGATGGAAATCCGACCATATAACAAAATATTTTTAGGTATTCCTCTGTTATTGCTAATCTTATTCGCTTTGGCATTAATCGAGTTAGGAAGGTTTTATTATGGTTGGTTCGATCCGGTATATGCTTACCTGATGAACGGGCTGACGTTTGCCCTGGGTTCGACCGATATAGGCCATACCGACCACCCGGGTACGCCCCTGCAGTTGTTCTGTGCCCTAATAATCCGGATTGTTGGGGCATTCCGGGGTATGGATACCGAACATCTGGCCGAAGACGTCCTGACCCATGCCGAATTCTATCTTTTTATCCTTTCCGGGATCTTCGTTTTCATTAACGCGTTGGTTCTTTTCTTTTTAGGTAAGGTAGGCTACAAGGCAACTGGCAATAAAGCGCTGTCGCTTATCATTCAGGCTTCACCCCTTTTGGCTTTTGTTGCCATCCGTTTTATGCCGGCTGTGGCAACCGAGACCGTATTGACTTTTTCATCCCTGCTTCTGGTTATCCTGATTCTGCAATCTATTGCAAGCGATGGAAATAATGAATCGTTTGCCCTTGTTTTTCCTGTGGCCATCCTTTCCGGTTTAATTGTATCGACCAAAATATCCGCTTTCCCTGTGTTGGCCATCCCCCTTTTCTTCTTCAAAGGATGGAAAAAGAAATCACTTTTTTTGGTGTTGTCCCTGATTGTGTCTTTTCTTTTTGTTCTTCCTGTTCTTCCCGAAATGAAGCATTTCGTGGATTTTATCGGAGAAATTTTTACCCATACCGGGAGTTATGGGCAAGGAGAAGAGACGCTTGTCGACTGGACCGCCTATTTTTCATCCATGCGCCTTTTGTTGCTGGGCGAGTGGCCTTTTACATTTCACATATTCATCCTAATAGCGGGTGTTTTTTATGTTCTTTTTAAGAAAGATCTCGCCCCGGTTTTAAAAAGAATATTTTGGGGCATATTTTTTTCTACCCTGTTCGCGTTGCTCGTTGTGTCGCGGCATTACAGCTTTCATTATTTGCTCCCGGTATATGTGGCGGCTTTGCCTCTTCAGGTATATTTCGTTTATTCGCTTCTTCCCGACAGGATAAAGCACATTCATCCCCGCTATTCGATGCTGTTTGTACTGGGTTTCGTATTCATTGTTTTTCTGCGTGCTTTCGTTCTTTTCCATTTTTATCCCAACCTGAAAAATCCGGTTGGGGTTACGAAAGCCGAAATAGATAAATTGGGCGATGCTCCCTTTGTTGTTGTTACACACACGAGCAAAGGGACGGCATTCCCCGAACCTGCCCTGCAATTTGGTCTTGCTTATACCGGAACCCGGATACGACCCACATACAGGACGATTCTGGCAAAGCATTTTCCGGGTAATTACCTGTGGAATGCCCAGGGTGAGTTTTCAGACTGGTTGGGGACTTATTTACCACAGGATGTATTCTCCCGGCACAAAACCCTCTGTTTGTACAACCGTTCGAACGGATGCGACGAAGCTTTTCAGGAAATCATCCAGAAGTTGAACGCTTCATCATTATTGGATTTTTGCCGATTGGAACGAATATTCGACAATCCCCATTCCGGGGAGGTGCTGGTTAAAGCCGAAGTGGATACAGCAAATCTGCATGCGTTTTTTCTACCTGCAGAAACCATACGGGTAACCATGGAGAAACGAACGGGCGATGGTAGGTTCTTTTTGGATGAACGCGAAATTCGAATTTTTGAGGGGGGTATGCTGCAAACCTTTGCCGATGCTTTTCGGGGTTCCTGTTCTTACTTAATGGATCCGTCACGGACTTATGGATTGAAAACCAGCTTGCCGGTTAACCCCAAAGAACGTTTTCGTTTTGAAGTTTGGATGAAAAACGCTTCCGGCCAAAATGTGTATCTGGTTGCATCAGCCCCGAACAGCAATGATTTCTATCAAACATCGAAAACAATAATGCCCGAACCAGAGGTGTGGAGGAAAATGGAAATGGTATTTCAACTTCCGGAGAATTACCCCGACTCGTTGCTGCAATTATATCTCTTCGTTCCGGAACCCGATTCGGTTTGGGTTGATGAACTGGTTGTGGAACGGTATGGGAATAAGTGAAAAACGAAAAACATAGAAAGGTTAAAGGATTTTAAAAAAAGCAAAGTCATTAAGATGCAAAGAATTTTTTTACTGAGGAACAACAACACATTGCTTGATCTATCCCAGAGGATTTTGAACCGCAAAGACGCAGACGCAAAGAAAATTTTGAACCGCAAAGACGCGGAGACGCAAAGGTTTTTTGAACCGCAAAGGCGCAGAGACGCAAAGAAAATTTTGAACCGCAGAGGCATTGAGTAGAGCAGAGGGTTTTTAAACCGAAAGAGTGTGGTTTGACCTTTAGCCCCGACAGGGTTCGGAACCCTGTCGGGGCTAAAAGTTCCTAAACCGATCCGAACGATAAAAACAGGGGTTTCGCCCGTGGGTGAAACCCCTGTCGCGCATCAAGATACATATCGTCGAATGAATGGGATCCCTGTTACACAACCTATCCCCCAGGAGGTAATTTTTTCCCCTTCCCGGGAATAAACAGATAAAATGTCCTGTAAAATTGTATTGAATAGGACTTGTTTCGAATGGTT
>DAIMEA010000163.1:0-8364 GCA_036725585.1 Prolixibacteraceae bacterium
GAAGAGCAAGATTATCTTTTTTCAATTTCCGATACAGGATGCGGAATCGGCGACGATGAGTTTGATATCATTTTTGATCCCTTTATCCAGGGAAGGGAAACCCTGCGAAAGATTAAGGGCGGAAGCGGCCTGAGTTTATCCAATGTAAAGAGTTATCTGATCATGCTGGGAGGGAAAATATGGTGTGAAAAAAATTATCCCCACGGGCTTATTTTTTATTTCACGATCCCTTGCCACGAAAAGAGTTCCGTGCATACATTGGGGTCTTTGTATTTTGTTCAAAATTGACGCTCTTTTGAAGTCCGGTTTGGGAATTTTTATTTTTGCATCATTACTGTCCGGTTAAAAGGAAAAGAGTGAGTAGATTGCTTCTCCGCCAGCTTGCGGATCGCAATGACGTTCCTATTCATATAATTGGTATTAGGGGGAGGGGTTGCTTGGCGGTAAAGCCGCCAAGCAACCCCTCCCCCTGAAAGAATCTCTCAAATACCCGTCAAGGCAATCCGCCAATTGGACGGGAAGCAATCTGTTGTTTTAACCGGACAGTAGTGTTTTTTCATATAAAGAATATTGTTTACGTTTAGGAAGTTTTTTTTGCAATGTTATGGATCAAGCTTGGCATATTATTAACGGGCTTTTTGTATGCCGGATTATTGCCCTATACAACCCGAAAAGCGCTTCTACACCTCAATTTTGACCCCAAAAGGGAAACGTTGAGTTTTTTGAGCAATAAATGGTTGTATGGAGAAAAATGCCAGAAAGGCTATCAACGACTGCTGTTTGCTTCGGCTGTATTGACCTATTCCTTTTTTTGGCTTCTGTCGAAATTTTATGATTTGGGCCGGTATGAAGAGTATATGCGCCAACTGGATTATACCGTTGCCGTAATGACCATTCTCGCCTTCTCTCCCCATAACATCCTGCCATATAGTGTGAAACGTTTGGGGACAAGCTTGCAGCGCCTGTTGCACAATATTTTTGGCGGTGTTGTTTTTCTATTTTTACCTTTGCTGATTATCTTCTTTCAGGCCCGGGTGATTGAACCGTACCCCTTCATGGGAATTACTGGTTTGATGATCATCAGCATTACCGTTGTACTTACCGCGATCTCTTTTCTGAAAAATGGTTTGACCGGTGTCTCCGAACTTCTTTTCATCAACGGGGTAAGTACCTGGACCATTTTTATCACCATACTGACCTTGCTTCGTTAAGGGTAAGCAATTTTTTGACATGTGAAATTGAATTCAGGTCCTGAAGAATGAAAATTTGGAAGAGCATGTACAATCGATTGCACATTTTTATTATTTTTGTTCGATGCAAAAGAAGAAAGCCACCATTCACGACATAGCCGGCCGGCTTAACCTGTCATCATCAACCGTGTCCAGGGCGCTCAACAACTCAACCCGGATCAGCCGGGAAACCCGGGAGCGGGTTCGGAAAATGGCACTGGAGCTTGACTATAAGCCGAACCAAATGGCGCTCGATTTGCGAAAAGGAACGGGTACGATCCTGGGCGTGATCGTTCCCCGCCTGAACAGGCATTTTTTTTCCCATGCCATTGCCGGAATGGAATCGGTTGTTAATCCTTCCGGTTATAACCTAATGATTTGCCAGTCGAATGAATCGTATGAAACGGAGCGTAAAAACATCCAGTCGTTTATCCGCCAACGCGTTCAGGGAGTCATCCTTTCTGTTGCGGCCGATACCCTGAATACCGAACACATCGAGAGCCTGGTACGGGAGGGTATTCCGGTGGTTTTGTTCGACCGGGGAATCCCTGCCTTGGAAACCGATCAGGTAACGAACGATAATTTTCAGGGAGCCTATGATATTACTAGCCACTTGATTCGGCAGGGCTACAAAAAACTGATTCATTTTTCAGGGCCCATGCATGTTGCGCTATACCGGGAACGATGCCAGGGTTTTCAACAGGCCTGTGCCGATGCCGGCTTGCCCTATTCGAACGACTGGGTTATCCCCGATGTTCTGACCCGGCTCCGCGGAGAAGCCGCTGCGTTGAATCTGATCCGGAAAAGAAGGGTTCCGGATGCCCTTTTCGCTGCCAGCGATTATTCTGCACTTGGGGCATACCTGGCGTTCAAAAAAAGCGGGTTCCTGATACCCGATCAGATCGGGATTGCCGGATTTGCCAATGAGCCCTTTACCGAGCTGATCGATCCCGGAATGACCACCATCGAACAACACGGGGAGGAAATTGGAAAAAGTGCAGCCCGTATGCTGATTGAACGGATCCGAAACGGATCCCCACGCGAAGCATACAACACCCTCGTAATACAATCGAAATTGATCATCCGGAGTTCAACCCTTCGGAATTCGGTTCCGAAAGAAACACCTCTTGTGCAAATAAGTGAATACAAACATTAAAATTGAATATCATGACCGTAAAAAGTACCAGTCGTTATGCCGTTCATCCCGGCGACTTTAAAACCTACGACACCGAACGAATCCGGAAGGAATTTCTGATTGAAGAAGTAATGGTTGATGACCAAATCACCCTGACGTATTCCCAATACGACCGTTATATTGTGGGTGGAGCCGTTCCCGTGCATCAAGCACTTGCTCTTGATCCGATCGACGACCTGAAAGCAAATTTTTTCCTCGAACGCCGCGAAATGGGGATCATCAACGTAGGCGGCAAGGGCAGGGTTGTTACCGAAAACGAATCATTTGAACTGAATTGTAAGGATGCACTCTACCTGGGAAAGGGGACCCGAAGTGTTACCTTCGAATCGGTGGATCCAAAACAACCTGCCCACTTTTACATCAACTCGGCCCCGGCGCATAAAACCTATCCCTGTAAACGGGTAACCCTGGCCGATGCCAATCAAATCCATCTTGGTTCATTGAAAACCTCCAATGAACGACAAATTAATCAGTTGTTAATTAATACGGTAGTGCAAACCTGCCAGTTGCAGATGGGTATGACCGAGCTGAAAGAGGGAAGCGTTTGGAATACCATGCCCGTTCACACCCATGGCCGTCGCATGGAAGCCTATTTTTACTTTGAAGTGCCTGCCGGGCAGGCCATCTGCCATTTCATGGGCCAACCCGACGAAACCCGGCACATTTGGATGAAAAACGAGCAGGCCGTCCTTTCTCCTTCATGGAGCATTCACAGCGCGGCCGGTACCTCCAATTATGTGTTTATTTGGGGAATGGCCGGCGAAAACCTCGACTATGGCGATATGGACGTTCGCCAACCCGATCAAATTCGATAATTGCCCTACAAATGAAATATGCAGCCAAAAACAGGGAGCTAAAACCCTCGTTCCCGGCTCCGGGGATCGAACGCCGGGTGGTGCACACCCCGAACCTGATGATGGCCGATGTAGCGTTTAAAAGAGGCCGGCAATCGGAGCCGGATCCCTTTCACACCCATCCCCATGAACAGGTCTCGTTCATCGTCAGTGGAGAAATCTTATTTCTTGCCGGGGAAGAAGAACCGGTTTATCTGTCGGAGGGCGATTATTTTTTCGTCCCGGCAAATATCCGCCACGCCATACAGTGCCTTACCGATTATGTGCGGATTATCGATTGTTTCACCCCGATACGGGAAGATTTTGTAAAACCATAAACCATAAAAAATGAATCAATTTATCAGCAACTTATTTGACCTTACCGGGAAGGTTGCCCTGGTAACCGGGGGTACCCACGGTATTGGTATGGCCATTGGCAAAGCATTGGCCCATGCCGGAGCCAAGCTCTGTGTCAACGACCTGTCGGAAGAAAAACTGGAGGAATGCAAGGCAGAATATGCCCGCGAAGGAATCGATGTGTATCCACTGATTTTTAATGTAACCAGCGAAGAGGATGTGGATAAAGGCATCAGCCGGATTGAAGCCAAAGTGGGCCCGGTCGATATCCTGGTCAACAATGCAGGAATCATCAAGCGGATTCCGATACTCGATATGCCCATTAAGGATTTTGTTCAGGTGCTCGATGTCGACCTTGTTGCCCCGCTTATCGTCGCAAAACGGGTGGCTCCCGGTATGATTGCCCGTCGAAGCGGAAAAATTATCAACATGTGTTCCATGATGAGCGTGTACGGACGAAATACGGTTTCAGCCTATGCCGCAGCCAAAGGGGGCTTGAAACTGCTCACAGAAAACATGACCTGCGAATGGGCTAAATTCAACATCCAGGTCAACGGAATTGGCCCCGGCTATATCGCCACCTCACAAACCGCACCCATCCGGGTAAACGGCCATCCGTTCAACGACCTGGTAATGACGCGTACGCCTGCCGGCCGTTGGGGTGAGCCCGAAGATGTTGGCAACGCGGCGCTCTTCCTGGCTTCGAAAGCCGCCGACTTTGTCAATGGACACATCCTCTACGTCGATGGCGGAATTCTGGCTAACTTTGGCTATGTGAAGGGCGAAAACGACCTTCCCCAATAGGATATCAACATAAAATACAAAGCGATGAAATCAACCTTATTGCTCATTCTGCTTGTTTCTTTACTTGTGTCCTGCAATAGTGAGTTTGGTGTACAAATCGTAAACCCATCATCTGTCGATCTGAATGCTAAAGCCTTTGAATTCAAACGAGCAGGACTGGAGCAACTGTTGGGGAATCTTCAGGAATACTCGTTTGCGATCCTCACCGATAAAGCGGGAAATGAGTTCTTTGCTCAAACCGATGACCTTGATGGTGACGGGCATTGGGATGTTTTGTTTGCACAAATAGACATAAAAGCAAATGAAGAAAAGTTTTTAAAAGTTGATTGGGATCCGACGATGGATATTTCCTCCCGGACAAACATCCGTTTTGCCGATTATAATGATTCGGAAAAAGAATTTGATACGGCCGAACGATTGACCTCCAATTCCAGCGAAATTATCCAGGAAATTTTTCAAATGGAAGGACCGGCCTGGGAGAATGAGATTGTTGGGTTCCGAAACTATTTCGATGCCCGGAACGGGATGGATATTTTCGGGAAAGTGACCGATGCCCTGGTTCTCGACAGCTGCGGGCTTAAAGGCGGACCAACCTATCACGAAATGCGTTCCTGGGGAATGGATATTCTGAAAGTAGCCAACTCGCTGGGCGCCGGAGCCCTGGCTCTCGAAACATCGTCGGGTTTGTACCGCGTTGGCCCCGGGTGCAGGGGAACTTACCGCCTGGTGAAAGAAGGACCGCTGCGTTCGATCCTTGATTTAGAATTTGAAGGAATCCCGATCGATAATCAGACAGTGCATGTGAAACACCGTATTTCCATTGAAGCCGGAAAACCTTATTACAAAAGCCAGGTTTGGGTGGAGGATGCGATGGATATGAAATTGGTTACCGGAATCGTTAACCTGCATTCCGACTCGGTTTATTCCAAAACACTCGATTCGGTTTCCTATTTCTATACCCACGATAACCAAGCCTATAATGGTGAGAAACTGGGTATGGCCATTCTGGTTCCCTGCTCAACACTTGTGATACTGACAGCGCCTGAAGAGGGAGAGGGGATTACCCAAACCTTCTATACCTCGATCGCTTTAAACGAGCAACCCATCGAATTTTGTTTTGTGGCTGGCTGGGAGAAAACCGACCCGGCTTTTGCTACCCGTGAAAGCTTCGAAACGATGGTTGAACGGGAGGCGATCCAATGGTCTGTTGTTCCCGAAATCACGTACAAAGTTGAAGGTAAATCGATCGGGCAATGAACTATTTGAAAATCTGTCCCGGGCAGCGAAGCGAAGCGAAGAGGAATACCTTCGCATACCGTGTCATTCCGAGGGAATCCCGATGGCCATCGGGAGACGAGGAATTCCCTGTTACAAGGGTCTTAACGAACCCCGTTTTTCAATAACTTTCAATACCTACTGATGAGAGCAACACGATACGGTTCCGTTCGAATCAGAATTCTTTGCTGAACCAGCCAAGTGGGTCGAACGATTCTCCCGCACGCGTTCATTTAAACCGGATCCTATTGCATTACATACGGGGCTTGAGCGAACAACACACCGGGAAGTTGACTATTCAGCAAAAAGAAAAGAAATAAGAATGCCGTTGAAAACCGGAAAGGGATTCAACGGCATTCTTATTTTCAGGCAATTCCCCGTTCAGAAAATATTGGGATTTTGTGAACGGCTGTTGCTTGTTTTAAAAACCGAAGTAATTCTTCGCGTTGTTGTAACAAATATCCTGGACAATGCCCCCTACCAGGTCGAAATCGGCCGGAATTTCACCCTTCTCCATGTCTTCGCCGAAAAGATTGCACAGTATCCGGCGGAAGTATTCATGGCGTGGGAAGGAGAGGAAGCTTCTCGAATCGGTGAGCATCCCCACGAATTTACTGATCAGGCCGAGGGCCGACAAGGCATTCATTTGAGCTGTCATGCCGAATTTCTGATCAAGGAACCACCACCCCGATCCGAACTGGATCTTTCCGGCAACGGGTCCTTCATTGAAATTACCCAGCATAGTGGCAATCAGTTCGTTGTCGCCTGGGTGGATGTTGTATAGAATGGTCTTGCCCAATTTGTCTTCCCGGGCAAGGGTATTCAAAAACTTGACCATGTTCCGGGCAACCTTAAAATCGCCAATGGAATCGTAGCCGGTATCGGGTCCCAGTTTCTCAAACATCCGGCTGTTGTTGTTACGCAAAACGCCGTAGTGAAATTGCTGGATCCAGCCACGGGCGTGGTCGAGGCGGGCAAATTCGAGCATCATAAACGATTTGAACTTCAATAATTCAACTCCATTGAGTTGATTCCCTCCCCGTACTTTGGTAAAGATTTGTGCAATCTCGTTTTGGGTAAAGTCTTCGGCGTAAAATTCTTCAATACCGTGGTCGGAAACCCGGCATCCGGAATCGGCAAAGAAGTCGTGCCGTTTTTTCAAAACATCCATCAGGTCGTCGATGGTGCGAATATTGGTATTTGCTACAGCGCCCAGGCGATCAATATAGGCATTATAGGTTTTCGGACAATCGGCATTCATAGCCTTGTCGGGACGCCAGGCCGGAAGTACCTTAAATCCGATGTTGCCTTGGGCAATTTTCTTGTGGTGCCCCAGGTCGTCGGCCGGATCGTCGGTGGTACACAACACCGTTACATTCATTTTGCGCAGAAGGTTCTGAACAGAAAAATCGGGTTGGCCGAGCATCTTTTCAGTCTGGTCGAAAATCGAGCGGGCGGTTCCGGGATTGAGCAGGTCGTTGATTCCGAAATAGCGCTGTAGCTCAAGGTGGGTCCAGTGATAGAGCGGATTCCGGAGGGTGTAGGGGACAACCGATGCCCATTTTTCGAACTTTTCCCATTCCGAAGCCGGACCGGTGATGTACGCTTCGTCGATGCCAAAAGCGCGCATGGCCCTCCATTTGTAATGGTCGCCCTTAAGCCAGATTTGGGTCAGGTTTTTAAAGTTGATGTCGCCCGATATTTCTTCCGGAGGAAGGTGATTGTGGTAATCGATGATGGGCATCTGGGCCGCATAATCATGATACAAACGTTCGGCTGAAACAGAGTTCAGCATAAAATTTTTATCCATAAAACTTTTCATATCCCTGTATTTTTGGTTACTATTTCAAAATTTATTTCTTTCTTTTCAGGCTTGTTTCCCGGATGATCAGCTTGGGTTTTATGCTGATCTTCCGGGAAATCGTTTCGTCGGATTCCGACATGAGCTGATCAAGCAGCAAGCGGGCCGTTGCCCGGCCGATTTCTTCGCTGAATTGTTCGACTGTGGTTAATTTGGGGCTGATGAGCGCGGCAAATGGTTCGTTTGAATATCCTGCCACAGCAATATCGTCGGGTACGCTCAAGCCCGCTTCCTGGCAAGCCTGAAGGGTTCCCATGGCCATGTAGTCCGATGTGGCAAAAACAGCATCCGGCCGGTTCCCCTTTTGAAAAAAATCGCGCATATAGTCCAGCGCCGAAACCAGTGTTGCGGGCCCTTCAAAACAGGGCATCGCATCCGGCGAAAGCTGATAGCTTTCCAGGGCTTTCCGATATCCGTTGTACCGGTTGCGATATATACTTGAGATGCGTGGGCCTCCCATCCACATGATTTTCCGGAAACCTTGCTCCAGCAAATGCAAGGTTAGATCATAAGCGCCGGCTTCATCGTCGTTCACCACCTGACTGACCTGGAGCTTGGGATCGACCCGGTCGAACATGACCAACGGGATCTGGTTAGCGATGATTCTTTGCAGATGCCGTGTGTTTCGGGTTTCAACCGAAAGGGAAATAAGTATTCCGCTTACCCTATTGGCAATCATTGTTTTAATATTCTCGATCTCTTTTTGGAGTTTTTCTTCCGACTGACAAATCATCAGATTATAACCTGCCGGATTCAAAACACTTTCCACACCGGTGATCACGTTCGAAAAGAAGTGCCGATTGATTCGTG
>DAIMEA010000164.1:0-8346 GCA_036725585.1 Prolixibacteraceae bacterium
TGTGTGAAGAAAATGTTTAGAGAAGTGAAGTTCCCTTCATTGGGATTTAAAAAAATCTGTTACGATTAGAAAATGATTCAGGGGTTTCACCCGCGGGTGAAACCCCTGAAGTTCATTAATATTGAATCGATTTCCACGTTAAACCTGATTTCACGATGAAGCCACAATCTGTATCTCTTTTGTCCAGGTTGGCTGCAGATCATCGTTTTCATATACCTCAATATAAACTTTGGAGTTGTATTCAGGGTTTGCTGTATCACCGAATAACTCAAATATGATTTCAAAATCGATTTTCCCTGTGCGGACAGCTGTAAAATACCGTGAAAAATCGACGTCATTCCACGAAGATTCCTTCCAACCGGTATCACCATGGAATGCCGGGAACATCCAGTTATTCTGCCCCGCAATTTTAACCTTTAGTGTAGCCCCGGTCTGGAGAATGGCCGTCATTGAGTATGTGCCTGAGGGATATTCCGTTCTTTCCCGATCCAGGATGTTCCATCCATGCTCACCGGTTTCAGGATATTGAATGGATGCGGCTGGGGTAAACGGGGATTGGCTGATAAAGTTTTCGATGTATTTTTCAAAACCGGGAAGAGTAATTTCCATTCCCAGCGTTCGGTACCGGGTCTCAAGGTTTTCGCGGATTTTTTGCGGTTTGATGAGCCGGGCATTGCTGATCAGGATCGTACCCAGGCCTTGACTGTCAAGGACTCCGTCTTCCCGAAGGTCGGTGCTGATATTGGCAAGCAGTTCCGAAAGATCGGATACAGACATGTAGCCTTGTAAAATGGCTGATACAGCCAGCAGGATAGCATGATCCTCTCCCTCTTTGGATATATCAAGGTTTTCAGACAGTTCCATATCTTCCTTTTCGATTTCAAAAATCTTCAGGATTTCGGTTTGAGCCTGTTTTTTTGCCTCCTGAAAAGAAGATCCTTCAGAAATGAGGTACGATACCCTGTTCCTTTCCAGGTGGGATAACGCATTCACATTAACGCTGGTATTTCCCGACAGATCGGCCAATGCGTACAACGTGAGCTGGGATTCCGAATTATCGTTGGTGATCTCGTTGAAATAAAAGCCTGTGGCCATCATTTCAACATATTCCGACGACAATACCAGGTCCTTCAACGCAAAGGTTCCTTTGTTATCGATAATTTGTGCGGAGAAACTCTTCCCGGTTGCCGTCATATCTTCGTTCCGTTCGTAGACAACCAGGCTGGTGCCGTTCAGATAGGGGCCTTTCTGGATGTTTCCCTCAATTTTCTCAAAAACAAAGGTTTGGGATGAATCGCCTGAACAGGAATACAAGAAAAGAAACGCAGCTGCTCCAACAAAGAAAAGGTTGCAAACTCGTCGTTTCATTGTTTTATTTTCTGTGTTGTACTTTAATCAGTTTCGACGTATCGTAGCCCCTTGCCCGGGCTTTTTCGAGCAACGACTGGTAGGTGGCCTCGTCCATCGCAGGGGTGCGGCTCAGGATCCAGAGGTACTTGTCCGATCCGCTGCCGATAAGGACATGCTGATAGTTTTCATCCAGTTCCAGGATGTTATAAGGACTGTAAAAGATCCAGAAAAAGGACACCAGAAAATTCCGGGGTGTTTGTTCTCCGGTTAATTTGGCTTTTCCAACGGCGGTCGATAATTTCCCGTCGAGGCCTTTTTTGTAGCCCTGGTTCACAACCTTGATTTTTCCGTCGGGGCGGACCGAATAGGTAGCCGTAACACCCTGCAGGTTTCGTTCGAAGGAATGATTGTAGCGGGCAATTTCGTACCAGGTGCCCAGGTATTTTTCCAGTTCAAACGGGAAGTTTTGGTTGATGGTTTGATCGGGTTGCGCCATAACATTTGTATTAAAGGTGATACAGAGGATCACGATGCAAGTAAGGATTGCTTTCATATTCATTTATTTTATCATTTTATCATTTAATAATTTAATCATTCACTCATTCACTCATTCACTCATTTCTACATCCTACGTTTCAGTCCGGATATAGTCCGCGGCCACCCATCCTTCGATTTCGGTTTTCACTTTATACCAGTTCTGATACTTTTGGCAGAGCAGCAATTTGGTATCATAGGCCAGGGGTTCGGTTACCGTATCCGATTCGACCGTAGGAAGTGTGCGGATATTCAGTCGGTTCACGTTCACGAAGCCCACATGGGCGGGCAGGGGTTCATTGGTTTCCCTTCCTTCAATCAGCCGCATTCTCAGCTTATCGAGGGGGAAAGCAGGGCCCGGATCCTGTTTGCGGCCCACAGCTATTTCCTCGTGCCCCAGTATTTCGGTAATCGAATGGTATTTCTGCATCAGGATTTCGCAAAGCTTCTCTGTTGTTTCGATTTGTGCTTCGGTGAACGTGTGCCAGAAACGTTCTGTTTGTTCGTTCCGGTGTCGTGCTTTCATGGTTTCGCCGGGTGGATATCGCTTGCCAAACCAGGAAACGAACTCGTCGCCACTGGGGCTAAGGATACCGGCATTGTCGATCTCAATCCCTATAGAAAAATTATTGTAGCCCGATCGGCCGTTGTATTCGCTCAGGCCGGCATGCCAGGCTACTGTGTCGAAGGCGACGAGTTGGATGATTCCGCCATCGCGATCGACGACTACGTGGGCCGAGGCTTTTACATCATCCCGGGAAAGATATTCGGCCGATGTTTCGGCATCGCGGCCCCCGGTGTAATGGATCACAATCGTGTCGGGCTGGCCTGGAGCAAATTTCTGCCGGTTTTTCGGGCAGCTTCGGTGCCGAATTTTTTCACCTTTCTTTAACAGGTGTTTTTCTCCGATGGTCAACATGGCTATCCGTATATGTCTTTCCGGTCTTTTTTCTTCAGGAAAGAAATATCGGTATTTTTGGTAACCGTTCCGGAGATTTTTTCCGCCGAGCGTCCGATCACATACCCACCGATCCCAATTTCGAGCAGCGACCAGAACTTCTGGTCGATCAGGTTGGCAATGGCTTTGTCGGCTTCGGGTTTGATGAAGGCAGGCTCGATGAAATAGGCATATACGATGATGAAACCAAAGGTTAACATCAGGATGGGCCTCCAGCTGCGCTGGAGCCAGGTTCCCTGGGTTTCGCTGACCAGCACATCGCGCTGGGCATTTTGCAAAACGTTGAGGGATTGCAGAACGGTTTGGGTCAGTTCGTTCTTTGCGGCCATTTTTTCCTGGTCGCTCGTGGTGAGGTTGTCGATTACCTTACCGGTGCCGTCGAGGATCTCTTTGGCACTTTTGCTGAAAATTTGGGATAAAATGTTGGTCATATTCTAAAGTTTGAAGTTATGGTTTCTGTGTTTTTTGCCGACAGGGAATAGTAACGAAGAAGGCGCTCCCCTTGCCGGGTTCCGATTCAACCCGGATGGTTCCGCCGAGCATTTCGATGTATGCTTTTACAATGGCCAGGCCCAGCCCCGTCCCTTCCTGGGGCCGGGTTATGGTAATGTCGGCCTGGATGAAGCGGTCAAATATGGACTCCTGTTTTTCGGGGGGGATTCCGATTCCCGTATCCCGGACATAGATATTTAGTTCATCTTGTGCGCTTGTATAGCCCAATTCAATTGTTCCTTCTTGGGTGTATTTCACGGCATTGTTCAGTAAATTGGTCAGGATGGCATCCAGCTTATGCTTATCGGTATGCACGGTGGTCGGGCATTCTGCATGGGGCTTGGCCAGGCTGAGATGTAGCTTTTTTGATTCGGCCAGCGTTTTAAAAAACTGGTAATGGTATTCCATAACTTCGGTTATGGAAACTTCGGAAATATGGGTCTCGACCTGCCGGGCCTCGATGCGCGATATTTCGACAATATCGTTGATCGTATCGAGCAAACGTTGCCCGCTTTTGTTCATGATGTCGAGGTACATTTCTTTCTGGTCTTCCGACAGGTTGGGCTCGGTGAGCAGCTCGAGAAAGCCCAGGATTCCGTTCATCGGGGTGCGGATTTCATGACTGATGTTGGCCATAAACGCCGATTTCAGGCGGTCGCTTTCTTCGGCTTTTTCTTTGGCGGCAATCAGGTCGTGGATCATTTGTGTCCGCTGAATCACGATCGAAAGCTCATGGGCTATCAGTTCGAGCAGGCGGGCGCTGGAAGCATCGTAGGCCGTTGGATCGGAATAACTTTGTACGACCATAACGCCTATGGGGTGGTTGTCGTCGAGAACGGGCACACCCAGCCAGCATTTTGCCGGCATAAAGTTGGCAGGGGGCTGGTGGTTGCGGTATTTTTTAACCTCTTCATTTTTTAATAAAAGGGTTTTTCCGCTTTTAATCACCTGCCCCGAGAGGGTGTCACTGATTTTCCATTCCTCAATGCTGTAGCGTTCGTTTACAAAGAGGACTTTCTTCAGACTGTCGGTTTCGGGATAGTAGAGGGCAACATAGAAATTGGTTACATCCATAATTTTGCCTAGTTCGTCCCGCACCAGGATCAGTAATTCTTTCAGGTTATGGATCTGCATCGATGCCCGGGCAATCTGGTAAAGAATTTGTTGTACGTTTTCGTCTTGTTTTTGCTGGGTAATGTCGCGCCCAAAACCAACCAGACCCGTTACGTTACCCTTGTTGTCGAACAGGGGTATTTTGGAGATGGAACGCCAGTGCAATTTCCCGTCGGGATCGAAATAGCTGTCTTCTTTGTTTAGCATGGCTTTCCGGCTATGAATAACGGTCATATCCTCCAGGTAGCCGTTGGCACCCAGGGCTTCCCCATAAATCTCCCGGTCGGTTTTCCTCAGGATCTCTTCCTCCGAATGGCAGCGCATCATTTTAAAATCGGCCGCATTGGCTGCCAGCTTTCGTCCCTCATGATCCTTTACATAGATGGCATCAGGCAGATGATCGATCAGGGTTCGAAGCAGGATCCGTTCTTTACTGATTTGTTCTTCGGCCTTTTTCCGTTCGGTGATGTCCCGGGCAATGCTCAGGATGGCTTTGTTCCCATGGTAATTGATGAGGCTGGAGTATACTTCCACCGGAATGATGGTTCCGGATTTAGCCCGATGCCGGGTTTCAAAGATCTGGATCTGATCGACGGGCATGTTATGGGCCAATGCAACAATCTTTTCCCTGTTCAGCGATGAGTCGATACCAAAAAGACCCATAGAAAGCAGTTCTTCTTTTGAATAACCCAGTTCCCGGATGGCTGTTCGGTTTACATCGATCAGTTTTCCGTCAAAATCGATAATCCAAACCGTTTCGTTCATTCCGTCGATCAGTTCCCGGTAACTGCGTTCGCTTTCACGAAGGGCTTCACCGGCTTTTTCCCGTTCGGTAATGTCTTCGATATACCCCTCGAGAAAGAGCAGGTTTCCCTGAGGGTCGAATACCCCCGAGCCTCTTTCCCAAATCCACCGGATTTCTTTTTGAGTCGTGATAATTGGATATTCTGCTTCAAAAATTCCCTTTTCCTGTAATACATTTTTCCATTGCTGAAAAAGTTTGTCCTGGTATTCGGGGGAAATAATATCGTTAAAAGAAAGGACGTGGTTGTCGATAAAATCATCCGGGTGGTAGCCCGTTACTTTAAAACACCCGTTGCTGATGAACTTCATGGTCCAGGACGCATCGTAGTTGCAGCGGTACACGAACCCCGGCAGGTTGCTGATCATGGAGGAAAGCTGGCGCTCGTGTTCGATCAGTTTTAATTCCGCCCTTTTCTGTTGATCAATATCGCGGGTAACTCCCTGCAATCCTATTAATTTGCCCTGTTCGTCCCGCAGGAGGGTAATGTTCATCGCCACCCAGATGATGGTGCCGTCGGCCTTGTATCGTTCCGTCTCGATGGATACATTTTGTGTTCGTTCAGGGAGCGGTTTCTTTTCGTTTTCGTAAACCCGGGCCATGGTTTCCTTAATTTTTTCGAGGGCAGCCGGTGGAAATTTTTCCTCCAAAGTCCGCTTCATGTGATCTTCGGGCGTTTCGCCGAATAATTTTTCGACCGACGGGCTGACAAACGAATTGTTGAAATGGAGATCCGATAACCAAACCACGTCCGACATGTTCTCGGCCAGGGTGCGGAATTTTCTTTCGCTTTCTTTCAGCTCTTCCTGTTTCTGATGAACTTGCTCCCGTTCGGAATAGAGTTCCCGGTAAATATTTCGTTGCCGGTAGTGGTAGAACCAGGTAACGCTGATCCCGATAAAGCATACCATGAAAAAGGAAAGCAGAATGATCAGTATCCCAATTTGATAAAGGTCGTGATAAACATCACTTAAGGCAATTTCCGTGATAAGGATCCAGGATGTTTCGGGTATCTTTTCAACGAAACTGAGTACCTGGTCGCCTCTGTAGTTTTCTCCCCGAACCAGGCCTTCAACGCCTTTTGCTGCTTTAACAGCATTGTTTTCTGTATCGCTCAACGGGATTTGCAAGGATCTACTGTGTGGAACGTATTGACGTAAATCGCTGATATACTCAACACTGTCGTCTTTTACCCTGACAAGGTATGATTCAGTTGTAGCATAAGGAGTGGGCCACTCACATAAGGTTGGAAACAGATAATCGTGGGGATTGACCCGGAACAGGAGTACGGCGAGTACGTTTTCCTTATCGTCAAAAACCGGTGCAATCAGATCGAAATGAAATTGTTGGTGTGTGGTGCAAAAAAAGACATCGGTGCTTTGTTTTTTCCCGGAAGAAAAGACCTTTTGCGAAGTAGTACGGGTGGCCGTTTCCATGATCAACGAGTCGGGATATACCTGAAAAAGAACCCGGTTTTCCTTCGAAAGGAGGAAAATATTTTCGTAGCGTTTGTGGGTCATGATTTGCAACAACGATTCCCGGAACAAAACAGCCGATTCTGCACCATTGCCCCGGATAATATCCCGAACATACGACGAGTAGGGTATATTGGCTGAGAAAAACCGGGCTTCCGACAAACGTTCTTTCTGCCATTGAATCGATTGATTGGTTTTCAGCCTTGAAATGGCTTGCATTTCGTTTTGTTTTTCTTCCCGTATTTGTCGTTCTTCACTTTTATAATAGAGGCACCCGGCAATGAGGAAAAACAGGGTGGACAGAAAAATAAGGCCCCCGAAGAAGCGTTTTTCACGTTTTTGGAATAAAAGTACGATATGCTTTCTACGACGATTCATCGTGGGATTGGCTTCAAAAATTCCGATTAAATATAAGAAAAATTGCATCGGATTGCATGCTTTTGGGAAAGAAGTGGCGTACTTGTTTTCTATTGGAGCTAATCGTTGGCATAAACTTATGAAACAAGCATGTTTGCAGAAAAACACAAACACACATGAAAAAAAACCATGTGCCTTCCCAGCCCATGACAGAATTCGACCAACGTGTCATTTCGATATTCCCGATGGCTTCGGGAGAGGAGATATCTGCCGATTCAAGGGATCCCTTATCGCTTCGCTTTCCTCGGGATAACACTATAGTTACAACTGTCATTTTCACATTTTGCCCTGTTTAAGGTCAGCTCTACTTATGACGGAATTCGACCAGCTTGTCATTCCGACGACGCAGGAGGAGGAATCTGCTCATACGAGGGATTCCTCTTCGCAACCGGCGGAAACCAATGAAAGATTTACGCAAAATTCTATATGCGAAAGGAATACACAATATCTCATTGTTGCAAAAATCCTGTATTCCGGCCATACAATTGCATCGCTCTTTCGCAGGAGCACCGATTGCTATCGGGGTGGCCGGGATTTGGTTCGCGCATTTCTCTTAACCTCCATCCGCGATGTACATCGGAATGGAGGCAATTCAACGAACGAACATCCGAAACAGGGTTGCCCGTATAGCCCTGAAGGTTGTATGTTTGTAAAAGTATAAGCCTACCAAGTTTTTGTATATTAGTTTTTGAAAAGAATAAAACAAAAAAAAGGGCTAAATATCAATAACCCCGGGTGTAATGTAATGGAACCCGGGGAAAGAAAACGCGTGCGAGGCAACCGTTCGATCCACCCGGCTGGTTCAGCAGTAGAATTTTGTATCGAACGGAATGGTAGACCGTTGAATTTATTCTGGGGAATAGGTAAGTTATGCATCCCTGCGCGAAACCTTTGCAACCTGAAGGCTCCCTGTCATTGCCGCATTATGCCCAAAATTTGGGGGGGATACTCGGGATGACACCTTTTCACAAGGGTCATCAACGCATGATGCCTGATTTTATGGTTGTTGTTCGGAATGACTCTTATTTATTATATTTTGGTCGATTCGGGCTTCGATCTCCCTGCTTCGCAGCATGTCTTTATATTCGTTGTGCCGGTTTTGTTTTTCCATGTCGGGTTGGGCATCGGTATTGTCGTCCCACCGTCGGCAAAGGTAAATAGGTTCCCAAATGCGCCCGATGGAATATTCCCGGCTGATGGCCAGT
>DAIMEA010000165.1:0-8274 GCA_036725585.1 Prolixibacteraceae bacterium
AAGGAAAAAGAAGGAATACTGCGAACTGGGAAAGGTGTAATTTTCCGTAACAGCCGGGTTGGCCTTGCCGCACTTTTTCCCCGGATACAACCGCAGGTTCGACAGAATTTGTCCGGGATGAAAAAGCCGTATGTTCAGAATAGCCGGCAGCGGATCCAAATACCCCCGGCAATCAGAAGAAAGGACAGGATCAGGTAAGCCGGATGAACCGGTACCGGGATACCCGAGGGAGAATCGGCGGCACAGATGTAGCCTTCAACGTTTGATATCTGGCTAACGGAAGCATCGGTTGTGTTAATGGTACAAATACCGTTCGATTGACCGATGAAATATAAGGTGTTGTCGAAATTATTGAAATCGGCATCGCAATACTCATACGTATACAAACTGGTATGGCCGACAAGCGAAACACTACCCGACAACGGATTAATCCTGTATAGATCATTGGCGTCGGCCTCAATCCCATAGAAGGTTCCGGTTTTATCAATGGCCAGCACGGTGAAAAAGCCCGGCATGGGAGTCGCGTTCACTTTGGAGCAAGCACCGGTTCCCAAATGGATGGTGTAAATGTCGGAGTCTCCGCCATTATTGGCGAAAGTGGCATACATGGAGCCGTTATAGAAACTCATGGAAAGAATGTAATCGTAACTGGAAATATTGGGGCCGTAAAGCGAGCCGATTAAGGTGGTGACCCCGGCGGTCAGATCGGCAGAATACAGATTGGCTGTAGGTGAGGTTGAGGAGGTAAAATAAAGAATGCCGTGATCATCAAAATCTCCTTCGATAGCGTGGCCGGAAAACAAAATATTTGCCGTTGAAGGGTTGCCCAGGTTCACCTGAAGAAAATGGGAACCATCGTTTGTATACAAACTATTCCCGTTGAAGGAAACATTGCTTAAGGGTACCGTATTCACATAGGCTGAATTGTCGATAACCGGGTTTTGTTGGTACGATAAACGCTGGGCGTTTAAACCAGAAAAGGAATAAACCACAATGATCAGGGAAAGGAAGGATTTTTTCATCGTATTTATTTTTTGGTAAATTTAACAAAATAGATTAAGATGTATCCATTTTTTACGATTGCCTCGAAAAATAGTAAAGTGTCCGCATACGGTGTCGTCCCGAGTCCCCATCGAAAATTTTTGGGCATAATGCGGAGATGACAGAGACCTGAAGGTCTCAAAAATTTCATGTGGGGAAGCAGGGTGATCTGTTCCCGGATGATCGTTCGATGAATGGACGTTGAATTGCCCCGGCATTTATGCCGGTGGGTCGGGGAACAGGACAAAACACCATCCGCCCACGGTATCACCTGGAAAAAAGAATGCGTTATGTATGGCCGGAGAAAGGGATCAATGGTTTAACTTGATTTTGTATTCAAAGTCATTCAATACCGGGTTGAAAACCAGTTCATGAATATCCCACTTCTGGCCCTTCGACCGGGCTTTTTCCAGTTTCTGGCAAATAATCACTTTTTTGCCATCGGTACGGACATTGATCATCCCATATACCGCTACTGTTCTTTCAATGGTATCGATGAGCTGGTTTAGCTTTTTTTCAAGGTTTGCTTTTTTCCCGGGATCGGTCTCTTGTTGTAAGGCTTTGGTGTAATAGTTCAGGCTCTTTTTAAACTCATGAGGTTTTTTAATGCTTTCGCGGTGGGACCGGGCCAGTTCGGTACTGAAGATCAAGGGGCGTTCCCCCCTGCCATATTTGCCAAAAGCGCCGATGGCATCGGGGCGGGGATGGGAATAACTTTCGTTGTCGCCGCTCGATATGATGGTGGCAACCGCATGAACCGACCGCAGAAATTCAGTGGTAAAATGATGGCTCCCGTGATGACAGGCCTTGGCAATGGGTACTTCAAAGGTTTTGCGCGCTAATTCAACCATGCGTTCCTGTTCTTTTCGGTATGCCTGAATCTTTTCCGGATCGCTTTCGCTTTCTGTTTGTTTCCGAAGAGTTTCTGCCGGGATCCCGGTATAATGATTCAGCAGAAAGTCTTCCGCATCGATGTTCAGGTCGCCGCCCAACAGTACTTTCAATCTGCCAATCTGCAACAGCAGAACAACCGAATGCCCGTTTTTGGTTTTTCCCGGGTCGCCGAAATATTTCAGACAGGGCTCTCCGTTGCATCCATCTGTAACTACCGGCCCCAGAACTTTGATGGAAACAGGTTGATCGGAACCATATCCGGGCACATACTCTGTTTTTTGGCTCAGCATTTGAAAAGTGACATGCTGGTTGCTAGTATTTTCCAATGCATTGTACAAAAGGGTCGGGTACATTTTCGGACTTTTCTTTCCAGCCGGGCTGGTGCTGTTCCTGCGGTTTTCATCGTTGATCAGGCAACACAGGGCATCATGATCGGTCATGAGATCGTTCAGGTATTTTTGCCCCCCGATTTTTGTGAACGAACCCAAAGCCGATGCAGGGTCGTTGGCCCTTTCGACAATGCCGTTGTGGTACACTCTGGAGAAGTGGATCTGGGGATCGTCGAAAAGTTTTTGAAAGCCTTTGTAATGATCGGCATCGGGATGGGTAATCACGGCGGTGACATCGTATAAATGATGGGTGGGTTTTCGTAGGTTATACCGCCAACTGATAAACCGGTACATGTTGTCTTCCAATCCGGCATCAATAACGATCTGCCGGTCGTCGGGGGTAACGATATGACAACCGTCGCCCTGCCCGATATCGACAAAATTGATTTCTAAAATTCGATCCTTTTGTAGTTGGTTTTTACGAATCCAGCCTTGTTCGTTCCGGCTCCGGATGTAGACCCAGTCACCATTTTCAATAATCTCTTGCTGGTTTTTATCGGGCAATAAATTGATGTAGTCGCCAAAAATGAGGTGCTGGCAGGGTTTTCCCGCAGGAGCCTGGTCGTACATCACAACCTCGGGGTAGGTGGCAAAAGCCCATTTATAGGTGCGGTTGCCCACCGTTTTTTCGTTGAATTCCATTTCGACTGTTTTACGTGGTTGATAATTTGAACGAACTAATTTACAAATTTTTACATAAAATGTTCCTTCGTATTGTCAATTTGTTTTCAACCGGGAGAAAAGAAAAAAGTTCATAGAGTGCCTAGAGTGCCTAAAGTGTCTGGAGTGCCTAAAGTGCCTGGAGTTCATAGAGTGCCTGGAGTGCCTGGAGTGCCTGGAGTTCATTTGTTCCGAAAAAACAATCCTGAACAGACCAGTAAAGGCCAACTCCCTGAGGGTCAGATTAGAGCATATAATCATCGGGTAACTGGGCTCCCAAAAGTTTTGACCCGATACCGGGCCCAAAGGCAATGGAGTTTCCGGGTGTGGTGCCATTATCCCGTACGATTACCGAATCGTTCAAAAAGCGCATAGAGGAACTCCGGATTTCGAATCCCGCCGACTTAGTGAGATCAGCCGGTTTTTGACGAATCGTCGTCCGGTATTGGACCACAAAATTCTTGTCGGCCAATCCCGATAGTTGAACGAAATCCTTTTCGAAGCTCATGTATGGGTAAACGTCGAACGGAATCAGTTCGATGAGAGGAGGCGTTTTATGTGTTTTTTTTTCAAAAATCACATAACCGTTTTTTGCCAGTTCTTTGTTGTAAAGAGAGCGGCAAAAATGAAGGGGGGAGTGATAATAGGCTTTCTGCCTGTTCCTACAAATGCGGATGGAATCCCTTTTCGATGTGAAGGGAATGGGTTTGTAATGATAATACCCACGGAAAGACGATAAATAGGAAAAGCGGGTTGTGTCGTATTCCAAAATGAAATCAACCAGGTTGACTTCAATCGTATAACCAAGCAACGGAAGTTCGATCGTTAAAGGTTCATGGGCATAAGCGGTTAAGCGAACAGGATCGTTGTGCCATACAATCAAACTGTCATCGTTGGGAATAACCGCATAATTAAGATCGTCAGTTATTTGGGTTGCTTCTGTGTTTCCAACCGTAAATGAAATGCTTCGGAATTCCTTTGTGAAAAAGAGCTCTTCCTCGTTTTTGATCCATGCATACTTTCCCCAAACATCCTCTCCCAAAAAATTTTTCCGGAATGTTTCGAGATTTTCTTCCCGGTGACTATCATCAAGAATGTCAATTTCCGGTAAAATCTGCTCCCGGGGAGAAAGGGAGAAATGATACGATTCAGGAATGGAATCGGAAAAGGAATGGGATTTTGTCTGATAACTGATATGGCTGACCACCAGCAAAAAAGGTCTCCGGGGAATCATCAAAGAATAATTCCCTGATGCGTCACTCGTCGTTCCCATAGTCGTTCCATCGACATACACCGACGACAGATGAACCGGTTCGCCCGTTGTTGCATCGGTAATGGTGCCGGATAAGCGGATCTGTCCGTTTACGCGAAGTGCATAAGATGTGAGAAACAAAAGGATGGGGAAAAGGATTTTCATGCAAAGAAATTATGGAATTGGATGTTTTTCTGAATTTGACAATGGCAAATTTGACAATTTGAAGATTCAGGAACGACCGGGCTTCCTGGCATCTTCGTGTTCCTTCTCCCTTCTCCCTTCTGTTGCAGGTATCCTTCGGTACACCCTACACAGCAAACCAGTTCCCCCGTTCGGGTATTTCAATGTTGCTGAATCCCTTGCTCTCCAGGTATTTTTTATAGGCCAACTGGGGTTCGTATTCGCCGTGTACCAGGAAGACTTTTTTCAGCTGATCCTTGTTTTGGCAATCGAGGTATTCGGCCATTTCCCGGTAGTCGCCATGGCCGCTGTACGAATCGATGCGAAAAACTTCGGCTCGTACGGGGTATTTGAATCCGTGGATGGAAACCTCGGTGTCGCCCCTAAGGATTTTGGCGCCCAACGTGGTTGGGGCACAATACCCGACCGCCAGAATCGAATTTCGCTCGTTCGAAATGGTATTGGCCAGGTGGTGCTTTACCCGCCCGGCTTCCATCATGCCTGAGGCAGAAATTACGACACAGGGTTCGCGGCGTTCGTTGATTTTTTTGGAGTCTTCAACCCTCCGGACATAATAGAGCCGGTCGAATCCGAAGGGATCGGGGTCATCGTGCATTTCGTGCAGGATTTCATCGTTGAAGCATTCGGGGTGCATCCGGAAGATCTCGGTTGCATTAACCGACAGAGGGCTGTCGACAAATATATCAATCCGCGGAAGTACCCCGTCGTTGAACATCTGGTTCAGAGTATATACGATTTCCTGGGTTCGTCCTACACTGAACGAAGGAATGATTAGTTTCCCCTTCTTTTCCAGACAGGTGTGTTTCATTACATAAAGCAGTTCGTCGCGGGCTTCTTCGGTGCTTTTGTGCAGGCGGTCGCCATAGGTGGCTTCGGTGATCAGGTAATCGGCTTGCGGAAAAGGAGTTGGTTCTCGGAGAATTTTGTTGGTTTTCCGCCCGATATCACCGGTAAAGGCAACTTTCTTTAACCCGTCGGTCTCATTCACTTCGAGGGTGACCACGCTGCTGCCCAGCATGTGCCCCGAGTTCGTAAATTTGACCTTCGTGTTTTCATCGATATAGAATTTTCGGTCGTAAGCTACACCAATAAACAACTGCATGGAATTGACCGCGTCTTTCCGGGTGTAAATGGGTTCGATGGGCAGCAGGCCTTGTGCAATACGCTTTTTGTTGAAGCGGGCTGTGTCCGATTCGTGAATGGCTCCCGAATCGGCCAGCATAATGGCGCAGAGGTCGCGGGTAGCATTGGTGCAAACCACCGAACCGCGAAATCCCAACTTATAGACATAAGGAATCAGTCCTGAGTGGTCGATATGGGCATGGCTCAGGATGATGTGGTCGATCTCCTGCGGATCGAAACCCAAATCGCGGTTCAGACTGTCGGTTTCGATGCCTTTTCCCTGGTACATCCCGCAGTCGAGCAGGATTTTCTTGTTTTTCTGGGTAATGATCAGGTGTTTGCTGCCTGTTACCTCGCGTGCTGCGCCTAAAAATTTGATGATCATGTGCTTATTATTGATGACTATATTCAAAGGCTGTTGCCTGAAGGAGCCGTTGCCTGAAGGCAACGGCAAAAGATATCCCCTAAAATATTCATAATACTATTCCTTTTGCTATTCAGGAAGATTCTTTTCACGGATTTACCAGTTTGGGGTATTTTTCTGCAAATGCTTTCAGTCCCGGTCCGCTGGTGCGGATGTCGCCAAAGCGGTCGACCCCGTTCGAAGTCCAGACCATCAGGCCTTTCCATTCGTTTTCGTATGTGCGGATGAACGCATCTTCAATGGGGACAATCACGGAGTCTTTGCCTTCGGCTGTTTGCAGGAATACGCCCCCTCCCGGGTTTTCGCCAACCATGCAGGGACGGTCATCCAACCCGTAATCAGCCGGTGTATGGTCGGTGAAACTTCCAAACCATTTCACTACCCAGCCGTAAAAATGAGGCGAATAAAAGTCGAGAAAAGCCTGGGGCGAATGTACCTGCGCCTGGAGTTGTTCGTTGCTCCAGTAATTGCCTTCAAATTCGCCGGGCATATCGCTGTTCCATTTTACAGCGGCGCTCCCCAGGGTAAAAAGAACCGGGCTGTTTTCGTGCACGGCCACAGCCATCGAGCCTACGAGGTACTGCAGGTCTTCCCAGGGGGCCTGTGCATTGTCCCTGTCCTGGTTGATCCATTCAATTTCGTTGCAGGCATCGATGCTCCAAAGGAAGGGATTGTCCTTAAAACGGTTTACAAACGGAACAACGTAGTTAGCAACGTACGCATCGACATTTTCTTTCGAAGCGATCATTTTCCGCCATTTAGGATAACTTTCATGTGAAGCCTTGGTGTGGTCGAACGAAAGCAGGGTGGCCATAACGTACACCTTGTGTTTTTGGGCAAAGGCAAACATGCTTTCAAGATCGTTCCAGTGTTTTTCGCTTACTCCCGTAACCACGCCATTGCTGTCGATGTTGATTCCGACATCGCCGTCGCACGAGATCCAGATCCGCGAGCAATTGCCACCCCATTCCCGGATGCGCTGAAATTCGCTGTCCCAGAATTCGGGGTTGTATTCACCGCCAAAGTCGTTCCAGTTATCCCAGGGAGTGTTTACTCCGTTCATGAATAGTTCGTTGCCGTTTACGACAAAACGGTTTCCGTCAATGCTGATCCTTGGTTCGGGTGTTGTACAACCTGGAATAATGAGCGTGGTCAGCAGGGAAATGAATAAAAAAATGGATGCTTTTCGTTTCATGGAAATCAAAATATATGTGCTGCATCCAAAAATAGGCAAAATGTGCCAATAAATGCCGAATAGTTGATGCATGGATGAAAATTTGACGGGATACTGGATGCTGGATGCTGGATGCTGGAAATGGGAGACGGAAGGCGGACCGAAGAATTGTGTTAACCTTTGCGGCTTTACGGCTTTGCGAGAAATTGGTATAATTTCACTTTTGTCCGGGAAAATTAAAAAGAGTGAACAGATTGCTTCTCCGCCAGCTGGCGGAGAAGCAATCTATTGTTTTTACCGGACAGTAATGGCATAATTTATAGAAAGCAGAGGGACATCCCTCGAAATGTCAAATATATTGCTTAAATTTTCATCGGTAAACAAAGACAATTGTAAGGGTATGGATTATTTTTTTCAGAAGAGGATTCACTTCTCTTTCCTTCTTTTTGCATTCGCATGTATTCTTGTTTCTTCCTGTAAACGGGATGATCCCTGGGTTGATCCGAACGATGATCCGGGCGATGATGGTTCGGTACAGGTGGCCGATGTAAACGTGCCGGCTACAGGCGGAAGTGTTGTGGTGGATGCCCCGGGCAATCCCATCGACGGGATGGAGATCGACGTGCCCCCGGGAAGCTATCCCGAAGCCCGCAATTTCGAAATCCGGACCGTCGAAATAACCAGCCATAACCTGGGGGAACACTTTCATCCCCTTTCTCCTTTGATCATCATCGATAACGGCGGGGGCTATGCCGACAGCCTGATGGAAGTGACCATTCCGATAACACTTCCTTCCGGGCATGTTCCCCTTGGATTTTATTACGATGATGTGGACGGTAAACTCGAAGCGATTCCTGTTCATGCTTATACCGCAACTTCCATCACATTGCTCACCCGTCACTTTATGCCGGCCGCCGATCTGAAATCAAGGAGCACAAAAAGCGAAAAATCAACCGCATCGACCTGCAATATGGTGATCAGCTCTGTTTCGGAGAGCCTGCTTCTGAACCAGGCAGTCATTTCATCGGGATTTAAAATCGGTGTCGATAACTGGGAATTTGTTAACAATGGTTCAATTATTGCACCGGGGGGGCATTGTGCCGGGCAAAATACG
>DAIMEA010000166.1:0-8273 GCA_036725585.1 Prolixibacteraceae bacterium
ATTCGGGGCGTATCCACCTATCCTGAACCGGAAAAGCAGGTTATTGTCGTCGTCGATATATGTAAGAATAGCGTTGTTGCCCGCCGCATCGACACCGACAATTTCGATAAAACCATCGACCGGCCCTCTCAATATATCATTCGAAGGGTCGGGCCGGATGATAGCTACATAAGGTATTTCGCTTTGAGTAACGTCATTATCGGGTGGAATAGTAAAACCTATTTGTACCCCGTTTGTTTTCTGGGACACATATCCGTCCAAATCGGGATCCAGAACTTCATTCCCGGGCCAATCGGCCGGTTTAATGATCAATCCCGGTGTTTGTGCCCATAACTGATTCAGTATTGAACTTGAAACCAATAACGTTAAAAGTAGAACTCGTTTCATATTATACCCTGTTATTTTCCGTACGGCAATTTTCTAAAACAAATATCCGGACGTACCCGGATCGAACTTTCCTTAATTTACCCTTCTTTTAAATCATGATCAGGTTGATAACATCGCTGATCAGGGGGATTGTTTGAGTTTATAGTTTTCCTGCCTTTTTTCCCCTCTATTTCTTTATCCATCGTGCTGCTGATCTTTTTCATGGCAGCAATGATCTCACTGTTCTTCTCAACAATCTGCTTGGCACTTTTTTCTTCTGATTTGATTTTTGCTCCCATAGCTTTGATTAAATACCTGGCCAAAGGAACAGCAATAAATGGGTAAGCGCGAAAAAAACCACCCTACAGGATCTTTACAGGATTCTCTACAAAATCTCTACATGAAGCAGTAATGCGTTAAAAAACAAGCGCTCGTGTTATTTTATAAAGAGAATTTTCTTTTCACCATCCGGGTAGTGCCAAAAGTAGAAACACACTGTATGTACGGGCAGAGAATGGTAATTGATGGAATAAGATACTCACGATCCGTGTTCTATCGTGAAAAAGGAAAAGGATACGCAGCAGGGATCAGGATAAGTTCATCAGAAAGTCGATAAGGTTATCATTCGGGTTGAGTTTCAGTTTTTTTCGGAGTCGGTAACGGGCCATGTCGATACTCTGGGAATTCTGGAAGGTAAGGGCAGCAATTTCTTTTGATGAAAGGTTTAGCTTTAGCAAAGCGCATAGTTTTTTTTCGCTGGGTGATAAGTCGGGAAAAAGCTGGTTCAGGGTCTGATAAAACGATTCATAAACATTTTCGAACCTCATTTCAAACTCCTGCCAGATGTTTTCACCGTAATTGATGCTGAATTTTTTTATCAGGTTGTTTATCAGGTCATGGCCTTTTTTATCCGTCAGGTTGCTAATTCCAACCAATTCGTTAATCAGGCTGTTATTCATTTCACTGATGTGGATTAAACGCAGGGCACTGGCAGCCAATTCACGCTTTTTACTGTCAATTATTTCGTTGTGCATTTGTTTTATTTCGGTAATATCGGTCATTATGCACAAGATGCCTTCCGGTTCGTACGCTGAATTGTAGTAAAGGGATTTGGAAAAGATCATTTCACGATCATTGAGTCCGCATTTACTCTCATAAGATATAATCTTTTTCGTCTGGATTAATTCTCTATCTTTTATCTGGTGAATCATGTTGCCCGCTTTTTTCCATAATTGGTAAATCTGGAGGTCTTTTATGTTCTCATCATGGGTTTGGACACAGTCTTCAAATTGGCGGTTAAATCCCAAAATTACGCCCTCAAGATTATAATAAACCAGGGGGTGGGTAATGCTTTCCATCAGGGAATGAATGAAAAGGTTGTTTTCTTCAATAATTCGGTATTTCTCCTGCAATTCAAGAATCGATTTTACCCGGGCAAGGATTTCAATTCTATCGAATGGTTTTCTTAAGAAATCAATGGCTCCCGCCTCGATGGCTGTTTTCAAATTTTGCGACGAAGTCATGATACCGGTTATCATGATTACCGGTATCCGGTTTGCAGAAGGATTGTTTTTTAATTCAATCAATGCGTCCAGTCCATTGAGAACCGGCATATTCCAATCAAGGATGATCAGGTTTGGTCTCTCTCTGATTGCCAGTTCGATGGCATTTTGACCATTTATTGCCGTGATGCATTAGTATCCTTCCGATTTGAGCATTTCGGAATAAAGCAACAGGTTTAATTGTTCATCGTCGGCGATTAGTATTTTTATAGCATCCATTTATTCCGCTGAACTCTTCTTACTTTGGAACAAATATCGAAAATTAAATCTAATTTTGATCTGGATCGCACAACAATCTGTTTGTTCAGGAGTTCAAACAAGAACATGCCCGATGCGATTCAAACAAAAGCGAAAAAAACGGCCGGATGAACCGATTTCATTTATTGCTCTTGTTTTCTCTTTGTTCTGTAAATGTTATTGCAGGCGCTGACACGTTGATCATTCGTGATCCCGAAGCTGGATACCGGATCTCGGAATATCTTTCCTATTATATTGATTATTCGTCGGTCGCCACCCTCAATAGGGTAGCCGGGAATGCTTTTTCCGATCAATTTAAAAAAGTAAACCAAAGAATACCCAACCTGGGTGTCAGCAATCATCCTCATTGGTTTAAGTTTCATGTAAAAAACCAGTCGAATCTGCAGCAATGGATTCTGGAAATTGATTATCCCACTTTAGAAGAGGTTGTTTTTTATGTTTTAAATGCCGATGGGTCCCTCGACACAACCATTTACACAGGCAAAAACCCGATTTATTCCCCCGATCCAACCTATACCTCATCCGTTTCTTTTCAACAAACGCTTTTAACCGGAAAATCCTACACAATTTTTGTTCGTGTCAGAACCAATTCCTATATCATTTTGCCCTTGATGGTTATGTCTCCCAAAACATTCATCAGCAAAGACCGTAAAAAAAACTTTTTTCTTAATTCGCTTTTTGGAATTCTCCTGGGATTAATCATTTTCAATTTCATTTTATTTCTGCTGACCCATGAACGGAATTATTTATTGCTTACCCTTTACCTTGCTGTACTTTCATTGAACGCCTATTATATGTATGGCATTGGTTTCGACATTTTCACCGACATCGGTCCTTTTTTGAAAAGCCGGATGCGGCATTTGTTGTTCGGTTTAGGTTCAATTCTATTTATGTTATTTACAATCAATTACCTTGACCTTAAGCGATACAGGAAACTTTATTACCTTATTGTTGCCTTGATTATCCTGGGTATTTTATATACAGTTGTGCTCTTCATAGAATCCATCAATCATTCTTTGTTTTCCCAGTATTCCTCACCTTTGTTCTTTGTGGGTTCAACTATTTGTTTTTTTGGAGGAATCTATTCCTTTTTGAAAGGAGAAAAGATGGCCATCTACTATATCATTTCGTTTAGTGTAATTGCCGTTTCTTCCGTTTTTTATTTGTTGACATTAAGCAACGTCCTTTCTTTTAACTGGTTTTCTTTTTATATCAATATTTATGCGACAATATTGTTTGGTTTTCTGTTAACTATTGGTCTGATGGAAAAGATTACGAGAATAAGACAGGAAAAGGCGAAATCCCATTATTTTGAACAAATGACCTTTCGCTTAACCCAGGAAGTTCAGGAAAGAAAACAAATCGAAAAAGCCTTGCGCGATAGTGAAGAGCGTTTCCGCCTTCTGTTCGAGTTAAGCCCCCAACCTATATCCCTCACTGAGATGGAAACCGGGATGATTATCGATGTGAACCATCAAATTGTGTTGATGACGGGTTATAGTAAAGCCGAACTTATTGGAAAAACATCCCTTGATTTAGAAATCATCAGTTCGGTCGATCGCGACAGATTACTTAACTCAATGAAAGAATCACCCCGGATATTGGGTTTTGAAATGGATCTTCATACCAAAAACGGCACCGTTAATCATTGCCTGATTTATTCGCAACCCATTAAATCCGAACAAGCGAGGTTTTGATAACGGTATTCTCCGATATAACCGAAAGAAAGAAGAACGAGGAAATACTTAAACTGTCAGAAAAAAAACTAAGGGAAGCCAATCAGGCAAAGGATAAATTCTTCTCCATCATCGCCCACGACCTGATGAATCCATTTAATGCCCTGAGCGGTTTTACGGGGTTACTTATCGATTCTATCAGGAATTGCAATACTGAAGAAGTTTTAAAGTATGCGCAACTGATTGAATATTCGTCCCGCAGGATTTACGAGCTTTTGCAGAATTTGTTGATTTGGTCACGTTCTCAAAGCGGGAAAATTGTATTTTCCCCTTCCCGGGTACATTTAGCCGGTCTGGTTTCCGATTCCATTGAAGTTTTAAGGAGTATCGCACTGACCAAAAAAATGGAAATTGTGACAGAGCTTGACGAAACGCTTATGCTGTTTGTCGATCGGAATATGATGGAGACGGTAATCCGAAATCTTGTGTCCAATGCAATCAAATTTTCTGAGCCCGAAAGCAACGTTTCGATTTACGTAAAAAGCACCGATACAGACGTTGAATTTTGCGTGGTCGACACGGGAATAGGGATGGATGAACAGCAAATCAGCGAGTTGTTTTCCCTGAACAAAAAAGAAACCGTATCCCATTCCAGGGGAGGAGATGCAGGCATTGGTCTCGGGCTTGTTCTTTGCCATGAATTTGTAACGATTCATGGAGGAAAAATTTGGGCAGAAAGCGAACCGGGAAAAGGAAGTCGGTTTTATTTTACTCTTCCCCGAAATTTACATCCGGAAGTTGCTCTTAAGGATTAACCGGATCCGAAAACCCGACAAAAACAAGCGATAAATGAATGCCGATTTCAGGTTGTCGGGTTCATTTCTTTCCCCATCTTCCTTGCCACCATGCTGATAAACGACAATTGAAATGCATGGTAAATCATAATCGGGACCAGGTAGAGGCAACAGGAGGCACTGCCGGCAAAAAGTACATTGGCCATAACCGAACCATGGACCAGCGATTTTTTTGATCCACAAAAAATAACCGTAATCCGATCCTCACGGTTGAAACCCAGCCAACGGGACACCCAACCCGTTAGCCCGAATACCGAAAAGAAAAGCACAATTACGACACCAAAAAGAGCCAAAAGCGTCCACTGGGGGAGAGTAGAAAAAATACCGTTGGTGAACGAATCACTGAAGCTGCGGTATACGATGGTGAGAATGACACTTTTGTCGAACAGGCTGAGGTAACGGCTGTTCCGGTTCGCCCATTTCCCCCAGAAGCGATGCAAAAAAAGTCCGACCGATAAAGGAATCAGGATCTGAACCACCAAATCGATAATGGTTTGCAGGTAATCAAAATTTCCGGTGGATGCATCAATGAAAATGCCCATCCAAAGCGGAGTGAGCACAATACCGATTACCCCCGAAATACTGGCATTGAAAATAGCCCCGGGTATGTTTCCCCGGGCAATGGATACCATCACAACCGATGAGGAAACCGTTCCCGGAAGAGCAGATAAAAAGAATACAGCCAGCCAAAGGGGCAAATAGTCCGAATGCCGGAAAATGGGATAAAACAGAAGGACGATAACGGGGAAAACCAGAAATGTGAACGACTGAATGGTCAGATGCATTTTCCAGTTTCTCAGGTCGTTTTTCATTTTTTCGGGGCTCAGTTTCAAGCCGTAAAAAAAGAAAAGCAACATAATACCGTACTTTGTTACCGTTTTCAGCTCTACGATGCTTCCCTCTTTGCCAAAGCCCGGGATGAGGTAGGCCAGCAATATCATGGCCAGGATTCCCATGATGAATCTGTCGGGAAGGATACGCTTAATGCCTGGCCCAATTTTCATTGTTCTTCAATTTTCCACAAAGATTGTTTTTTTTCGGCTTTGTTGGAAACGATAGGTCGACCAGTTCAAAAAACGTAGTGAAAAAGAATGTTTCTTGGAATCAATACCGGCAATCGTCGGTATTGTTGCAGTGGCATTTCCCGGTTCGTTCTCGCAAGGCCAGGCACATCATGTGTCCGATATCGGCTGCTGTTTTGGCCACAAAAACGCCGGCATTTTCCAGCGCTTTGATCTTGCTGGCTGCCGTGCCTTTCGATCCACTGATGATGGCTCCGGCGTGCCCCATCCGTTTCCCTTTGGGCGCCGAAGCCCCGGCGATAAAGGCTGTAACCGGTTTGCTCACGTTGCTTTTGATGTATTCGGCAGCTTCTTCTTCGTCGTTGCCACCAATTTCCCCGATCAGGATGATCCCTTCGGTTTCGGGATCATCTTGAAACATCCGGATGACATCAATGTGGTTGAGGCCATGTACCGGGTCGCCACCAATTCCTACGGCTGTTGTTTGCCCCAATCCTGTGTGTGTGGTCTGGTAAACGGCTTCGTAGGTGAGGGTGCCTGAACGCGACACGATTCCAATTTTTCCTTTCTTATGGATGAATCCGGGGGCTATCCCAACCTTGGCAACTTCGGCAGTGGTAATGCCCGGGCAGTTGGGGCCAACCAGGATCGATTCGCTCCCTTTCAGATAGTGGTGTACATTGAGCATGTCGCGAACCGGGATCCCCTCGGTAATGGCTACAATCAGTTTAATGCCGGTATCGGCAGCTTCCACAATGGCTTGAGCCGCATAGGGTGCGGGAACAAAGATCATGGTAGTGTTGGCGCCGGTTTTTTCAATGGCTTCACGCACCGAACCAAAAACCGGATAGCCTTCGATTTCGGTTCCGGCCTTTCGGGGATTCACACCCCCGACCACGTTGGTTCCGTAATCGTGACAGCGGATGGTATGAAAAAATCCGGCCTGGCCGGTGATTCCCTGGGTGATCAATCGGGTATCGTGGTTAACAAGGATAGACATAACGGTTTATTTTTGGATTACGGATACGGATTTTTTTGCCGCATCATCGAGGTTGTCGGCATTGATAATGTTCAGCCCGGATTCCTGTATAAGCTGTTTCCCTTCTTTAACATTGGTTCCTTCGAGACGCACAACGAGCGGTAGTTTTAAACCGGTACTTTTCACCGCGGCGATAATTCCCCGGGCAATTGTGTCGCATTTCATGATCCCACCGAAAATATTTACCAGGATGCAGGCAACTTTGGGATCGGAAGCAATAATCTCAAAAGCCCTTTTCACCGCTTCTTCGGTAGCCGAACCTCCCACATCGAGAAAATTGGCCGGCTCGCCTCCGTAAAATTTGATCGAATCCATGGTGGCCATGGCCAGTCCGGCCCCGTTTACCATGCACCCGATATTCCCGTCGAGGCTGATGTAGCTCATTTCGTACCGGGCTGCCTCGATTTCGGCCGGGGTTTTTTCCGCGCTGGGATCGCCGCCCGAATCTTGTTGGCGGAACAGGGCGTTATCATCGATGTCGAATTTGCAATCGAGGATCATGAGTTGCTGATCGGTTGTCAAAACCAGGGGATTGATTTCCAGAAGGCTTGCATCTCTTTCGAGGTAGACAACATACAGTTTTTGGAGAATCTCGCCAAAGGCATGGGCAAGAGATCCTTGTAAACCAAGAAATCCGGCGCCCTGTTGCTTCAGTTCTTCCGGCAGTTGCTTCCCAAAGGGTGGGTACAGCCTCAGGATTCGTTCCGGGGTTTGCGCGGCCACTTCTTCAATGTCCATTCCCCCGTCGGGTGAGATCATGAAAACGGGACTGATTTTTGCCCGGTCGAGCAGGATGGCCAGGTAAAATTCCCGTTCGATCGATGTTGCTTCTTCCAGCAAAACCGAGTGGATTTTCACTCCTTCGGCTCCGGTTTGATGGGTAACCAACTTCATCCCGATCATGTTCGATGCAAAGGCAACAGCCTCTTGTACCGATCGGAATAATTTTATTCCGCCTGCTTTTCCCCGCCCTCCGGTAAACGCCTGGGCTTTAACAACCCCAACGCTGATTCCGCTTTTTCGTAAGGCATCGGTAACATCGTCTGCTTTTTCGACATGAATTCCCTTTGGAATCGGCAAACCTGCCTTCTGCAAAAGATTTTTCGACTGGTATTCGTGTAATTTCATGTTCGCTTTTTTCTATTTGAACCCTCACTGGGTTAAACAACCTTTTGTTTTCAATGTTCGTGAAAAATACGTTGAAAAAACATGACTTTTATAAAACTGCCGGAAAACATGTTTTTTACTGTGACAATAGTCACACAGGAGGAGTATAAGCGGAAGTAGCAAAATCATGATACGAAATGAAGCAAAAATTTTATGTAGGTAATGCAAAAATATTTTTCTAGTTTTACGCGAATGAATTTTAAAACCATGGAATTCAATTTTTATGCATACGGCTGGTGGATCAGTCCCTGGGTAAATGTGAAAAGGGAAGACTCGCACGAAGGAATAATGTAAAACAATATAAGCCATGTTGTTCGGTTCAACATGGC
>DAIMEA010000167.1:0-8266 GCA_036725585.1 Prolixibacteraceae bacterium
TCTTATTAACAGACACGGTATTCCCGGAGCTTCCATATTCGGTCCCGTTTTTACTATACCAATTACCGTGTTTCCCCACCACAGTCACATGAAGCTTATATGGGCCTTTTGTTAAAACCGGACTAAGGAATTTCAGGGAAGATTCAGGATATTTACAATACAAATCGATGAGGTTCGAAAGGATCGTTTTCCCGGTAGGGTCAAGCAATTCTATTCGGGCATAACCACCGTTCGGCCTTGCTACCCCAAAAATACCAAACTGGGTACCCTTAAATTCGAGTGAAAAAGAATCCCCGGCAACATCGGAATGCGTATCTGAAAAACGGTCTGATGGAGTTGTATGTACCCATTCACCCGTATATTTTATTTGTGCCGTATCGGAATTTTCAATGATTCTACCCTTTAAAGGTGAAGTTGACCAGCTTCCTGTTGTTGGGTTCACCTGCCAGCTTTCTTTATAGGTAGGCAGAGCAATTGAATCACCAGAAATGATTAAAGGTTGCCATACGTAAGTTGCAGCCGATTTTTGAATTGGGAATGCCCATCGGTCGCCCATATACATGAAGGTTGTATCTTTAGTGCCGGCTATTGGCAGAACGAACGTACATTGGGAATTCCAGGTCAGGGTTCCTTTTGGGGCAAACGCTCCATGCATTTTCCACGGGCCTTCCAATGATGGGGCCGTCATGTAATAATTGTCGTTTCGCTCCCAACTGGTCAAATGTGAACTCAGCCAGAAATAAATTCCCTGAGCTTTAAAGACAGTTGGCGATTCCCCGGTCGGAACGTTTGAAACCACCAATCTTTTCGCCGATTTGTAATCGGTAGACAACGCATAAATGGTCCCATGATGGATCAGCAAATACCCCTTCCCGTCGGTGTCCTTAAACGTCCCCATGTCCCATTTCCGAATGGGTTCCCCATCATAAAGCAGGGCCCCCTGAAACTGGTAGTCTCCGTCGATGGTTTCACAAGTCGCATAACCAATGTGCGGATCGTTGTATTTACGATCATCTGTGTGCATGAACATGACAAACTCACCTGTCTCCGGGCACTTCATCACTTTCACACGTTCGCCGATACGGTTTGGCCCTAAGAGTCCATCAGGCTGCTGTTCCAACACAATTTTCTCAAACTTCCAGTTCATCAGATCTGTTGATGAATAGCAACTAAAACCGATAAACATGTTGGCGCTGTCTGTTTTGTACTCGCCAAAAAGATAGAATTTATCCCCTTCGTTGACAATGCAAGCGCCATGGGCATTAACGGTATTGTCATTTTGATCGAACCAGGGAATGCCACTGTGAATGGCCTGGTAATTTCTCTGACCAGCTGCATTCCGAGCGCCCCAAAATCCAATGACAATCAGAATGGCAATCAAGTGTTTCATTTTCAATAAACTGGGTCTCATCTCATTCTTTTTTGCTGAGCAATTGATTGAACTTCCTGCAACTGCTGAAACGGAGTCGCATTAATAGCCATAACGGGCGTTAATAAAATTGTAACGGCAGAAATGAATTCCATATTTTTAGATTTTCATCATGATTCTCTTTGCTGTTAATGGAATACGTACTATTTTTAATCGAAACGGTGTTGCATTCACCCATTGATTTTTGTTTCTACAGACCCAAAATAAGAATCCTCTTTTTTCCCAAATATAATCTCAAATTCATCGATAACCACGCCTGGATCAATCATTTTAATTTTTAGTGTATGCTTTCCCTTTTGCGGAATATTTATTTTGCATTCTGGGATGGCTGCTGCACGAAGAACATGGGTCTGCCATTCGGGATTGTACTCGTTCATCGCTTCTTTCAGCGCTGCATTGACGATAATTGGTTTCCCGCCATCAATGCTGACCGCAAACCGTAGTTCATAATGAGCATTGATCGAATGGTTGGGCAAACAAAAAAAATACAAAGTGGCATCGCCGCTTGAGGCGGAATAAAAATCATAGCTTAATGATGGTGCATTGCTTAAATCGTCCGGCTCAAATGGCGGCACGGTAACCGGGAAAGTTCCCATGGCGTCGCTCTTGCGACCCAGTTTTTCGATTAGTTTCCAGTTGGCGCCGGTATGTTGGTTTGCATCAGAAAAATGTTCGGCTTCGATGGAAACAACCCCGTTGTCTTCAACAAACCATTTTTTACCGGCAAGCGGCCAGTTGGGTTTGATAGCTTTGACAGCAAGTGGATAACTTTGGTCGTTTAATTCGATAATAACCTTTGCCTGAACGGTATCGTTGGACGAAATCATATCCCAATCAACCGAAATCCAAATTCTGTCCTGCCCGGAAGTAGTTCCTTGCTTTTTGCTTAGTTTCAGCCAGGGTTGATCTGTTTCGGCTTTCCAGGATAAGAGTTCGGTGCCGGAGCTAAAAATGTCCACAAAGTAAGTGCGGTTGGTGTAGGCATTGAAAACAGGCAGCGAGGTAGTGGTTGCCATTGGATTAACCGGCTCCGAATAGCTTTCCGGTACGATGCCTCCGGCAACTGTTTGCTGTGGGTCAACATGCCCTGTTTCCGGAATGTCGAACACGGGCAGCATTCGTGGTTGCCAGGAAATGATGTTTTTCCACTTGCCTCCGGCAATTTGCTCGTTGTATCGCTCGGTTTCCGCTTTGATTTTTTCAAATGCATGGTTTGCCTGGTCGGCATATTGGTTGGCAATTATTCGGCCTTGTTTGGCATATTCGCGGCTTTTGTAAGCATATAACAGTTTCTTGTTCATGTTGGATGCCCCTATGACTTTGTATGCAACAAGCTGGTAAAAGGCATCTTTTAATTGACGTGGCATTTTAGCATAAATTTCTTCAACCTGCTTTTCCAGTTTGTCATAAGCTTCTATTCGTTGTTGCACCTCGTCGCCGTAATGAAACAAAGAAAGTGTGGGATCCTGGATCCTGGTGTCCGGATAGACCGTGCTCCAGCCCATGTGCTCCGGTTTGCGGGAGAAGTTAAGTTGAAAATATTGCTTCAGAAGATTGCCGGTTTCGTCGGCATATTTTGCTCCAAACTGAGTTTCTGCAAACCGGTAATACCAGGAATCTAGGCTGTCCGGTGAAAATTGATCCGGGTTCCAGGCCATTTCAAGAAAGAAGTTCATACCTATTTCGTTGGCCTTTATATCACCAACATTTACGATCCATATTTTTTTTGCATTTGTTTCGTATGCTTTGTGCATTTCTTCCCAGATTAGGGAAACAGGCACCGACTCTATCCAGAGAAAATCATGAGGGCGCCCCCAGTAAGAAATATGGTAATAAATACCTGCCCCCCCCGGGCGTTCACGTTCTTTTACATCGGACAGTTGGCGGATGTAACCATGATTGTCATCTGCCCACATAATGGATACATCTTCAGGGATGTATGCACCAGCCTTGTAAAGCTCAAGCACCTCTTTGTATGGACAAAAGATTTGAGGAACGGAGGTGATCTCTTTCCCGGTTATCCCGGTGAGCATTTCGCGCTGTGTATCTAATACCCTGCCAAGGATTTGCACCTTCTCTTTTATATTCTTTCCCCCCGGCATGCTCCCGTCATGGATACCGCGCATCCCTACTGTATAGATTCCGTCATAATTTGCTGTAGTCTCAACCCTCTGCTTCCAGTATTCTGTGATTTGCGCGGGGTTTTCGTCGAAATTCCACTGTCCCCGTTCTCCGCTTGATGGTTCCCAGCGGTGCCATTCATCCACGTTGTTTCGAAGCATGGGTTCACAGTGTGAAGAGCCAACCCAAATCCCGTATTTATCGGCCATTTTAATATTCCCAGGATAGGTAAAAAAGGCCCGGGTGCAATCGTGCATCGCCGGCCATAGGGCGTTTGCCTTCAGGCGAAGCAGCAATTCGAATATTTTTTCATACGTTTTGGGGCCTATGTCGCCGGTTTCGGGCTCGAATGTTTTTGCCGCCCAGGGTTGAAGCCCCCAGTCCTCGTCATTAAGAAATATGCCCCGAAATCGTACTTTGGGGCCATCAAGCAACGACAAGTCACCCGGTAAAGTCACTTTTGTTTTCTTTAGGGGTTGAACGTCGTCCCACCATACCCAAGGGGACACTCCGATCATCCGGCTTAATTCCATAATTCCGTAAGCGGTTCCCCGAGGCTGGCTGCCAACCACATATAATATGTATTTGCCTTTGACTTGAACAACTTCAATGATAAACGATTCCCATTTCCCTTTCAGACTGTCAATGGCAATACCGCAGGCTGCGCATTCATGATCAAATTCCATGTTCCGACCTAAGGTTCCAACCTTGATTTGATAAGGCGAATCACTCTTTTGTTTGATTTCAGGCTTTCGGTCTGAGACCATCAACACATCGTTGGTAAATAGGTCAACGGCAGTATGAACCCATTCCCTTTCGTTAGAATTGACAACAATCTGAGCCGTATTTCTGGCCGATGAAATCACAAATAATCCTTTCCCCTTCCTGTTTGTGCAAGAACATACGAAAACCGGAATCAGAAGAATTATTAACCATTTGGGAGGTTGTCGTTTTGTTTTCCGTTTCTTCATTGAATTATTTCATTAAAACTGTAAAAAAAATTTAAATCTATTCTTTTTCCCTCTAAAAAATTAGTAATCATATAATTTTACGCGCTGGATATTCAATGAACTGTTAAACTTTAATCCATTGCCGGATTTTCCTTCTTCAAAAAGCTTTGAAAACCAATAATCGATCATAATTTCATCGCCATTCAACCTTCGCCCCGGAACCCAGTTTCCGTTTTCAAATTTTCCTTCTTCAGCCCATAAAATTCCTGTAACTTCATCGTTTCTGTTTTTTAGCGAAAACTGGATATTGATGTTTTTGCCGGCTGCGATAAATTCATCCGGCTTTACTTCAATCAGAATGGCGTAACCCAACTCCGTTTTTTCATTTGTCCACCGGGATCTACGAAGATTAAAATCAAACTGGTATTCACCCAGGTCAACGGAAGTACTTTCATTGTCAGTGTTGACCGAAACCGCGACCATTTGTTTCATGCCTTCTGAAGACAATATTAAAGGAGATAACTGGCCAAGGATGTCATAAGCCCTGGCCAATGCCCCTTCGCTTAAGGGCCCTCCAATCCTGCTATCTATTCCAAATGGTGAAAAACCGATGGCGTTGAAATTGGCAAAAGCAATTAACGCATTAGCAGCGCCAAATTCCCCACCCATGGTTTCGGGAATATATAATGGATTACCGGATTGAGTATATTTTTGGCAATGGCCGATAAAGTCGCCAAAATAGATATCCGGGCTGAGCATATCAAGCTTTGGGGCCGCGGCACGCCAAACGTCCATAACAAAAGGAAGTGGCCCCCCGGATGGATAACTGCCCAACTTTTCATTTTGCCGCCCAATTGCCGCATTTACAAACATAGGAATAGCATATTCGCTTTTCCCTGCTTCAATTATTTTTCCAATGTAACGGGCATAGTGCCATGCCATAAAAATTTCATTTCCTGCCATGCCATCTCCAAAAACTTCTTTCCAGCTTCCACTTGTTTTCGATCCATTATCATCCCAAACATGCTTAAAATCAGGAATTAATGACGATTCATTGTTCCGAAGGTAGGAGATCAGGTTTTCGGGGACTTCGCTTTCGTACACTTTTGTTGCAGCTTCCGAGTAATCTCTATCGCCTCCATTGGTGCCTACCTCATTTTCAACCTGCATCATAATCACGGTCTGTTCATCGGAATCAACCTGTTTGATGTGTTTCATCAGCGCGGCAAAGGCCCGGGCATCAGCCATAACATTTTCTTGTGAAAAAGTTGAAAGCATCTGAAAACGCTCTCCATTTTTTTCAGTCAATAATGGAAACCGTTCCGGGTTGTTTTTTACCCATTCGGGTGCGTACGTTGAAACCATATTTTTCCAACTGCCAAACCATAAAAAGATTATTTTGAGATTATTCTTGCGGGCATTTTCGATTAATCCGTCAATTAAATCAAAATGGAATTCCCCTTCTTTTGGTTCAACCAATTCCCAGGAAACCGGTGTCAATACGGTATTTAGGTTCATTTGGGCCAAAGCGGGCCAGATTGAATCCATATATTTTAAGCTTGATGAACTTGAGTTATGTAACTCCCCGGCAAGCGATAAAAAAGGCTTGTCGTTTACAATCAGTCTTTTAACACCTTCAATCGATTCAATGCGTGGAGGCATCGATTCTGTTCCAACCGGTTTGCTTGAATTTTCCCGCGAAGGATTACATGCGGCGAATACAGTTAGAACAAGAATTGATAAAAAGTAGACATATTTGTTCGCTGTTTTCATACTATCGAGATTTGAATTTGTTTCATTTTTCAATAAATGGGTACTATAATGAAATTCAATCATTCCAAATTTTATTGCTATAAAACCTGCAATTCATCGATATTCACTTTGCCATTATCTGCTGCTTCCAGATAAATTGCATTTGTTTTTCCACTTTTAAGTTCAGCATTGATTGTCACATATTTATAGGTTTCGCCCGAGCCGGTTGGTGGAAACTCAATTGTTTGTGAAACACGGTTTATGATTACACGTACAGGCTGGGCAGTGTCGCCTTCATTTGCGTACCGGAAACGAATTGTCTTGCTTCCTCCATCGTTTCCATCAATATTTGTGTACTCGATTCTGCCACCCTTTGTGTTTAAATTGATGTACCCGTTGCCGGCAAACCCCATATTTGTAGATTCGATAAAAGTACTACCCCAGAAACTGACAAACTCTGCCTGAATTCTCGTGCCTGTTCTTTCTTGCGTATCGGTACGGGTTAGACGAACAGTCACACCTACTGGCGGGGTAATCCATGTTTTTGTATATTGAACATCCCCCTGGTTGACCCATTGGTTGTCTTCATCAAAAAAGCCGTAACTGGCTCCGGTGATCCCCAACGAATCGGGGAATGTGAACACCCCACCTTTTGTATTCATTAACACGATTTCGGTATTGCTTCGCTTTATGCTGATTGCTTGAGAATTAGCATGATATGGGGAGAACGTGATCCCCTCGACACCAACCGTGGAATTAAGGGAATTTCCCGACCAGTTATGAACAAACAGTCCGTACCCATTGGCGTTGAGCGCGATATCCCAAATATCGCTGTTTAGTAACTTGTTCACCAATCGGACATCATTCACATGATCGCTATGGGGCACAAAGCCTTTTTCCCCATTCAGATCATACAATCCATGGCCATCCACGACCATAGAATAATAATCGAAAGCGTTATTTCCCGAAAGGGCAGCCAGTTGAGTGATAGCGGCATCGGGAATCTCCGCGTCAATTTCCATAATCATGCGGTAGTTGGAACCTTTGTAGGGCAGCGGTGCACGAATTTTGTCGAAGCCTGCGCTATACAAATCCACTCCGATAAAATCGATCGATGTACCATATAGTTGTCGCAGCGCCTCATTGACATCAATCCGGTCTTTTTCGTGTCCCCTTACGCAGTTCATTCTTGTCCAAACCGGGTAAGGCGAGTTTTTGACGGCCTTGCCCAGTTCATTACAATAAGAAATG
The DNA here is from genome assembly GCA_036725585.1 of Prolixibacteraceae bacterium. Classification (GTDB taxonomy): domain Bacteria; phylum Bacteroidota; class Bacteroidia; order Bacteroidales; family Prolixibacteraceae; genus DAIMEA01. Next base: position 7,504 of record DAIMEA010000167.1, read on the forward strand.
ACCTGCCCGGAAGTGAAGGTTTCGGAATTCAGAAAAAAGCCCGAAACCTCATTGCCCAGCTGGACGCCAATAACAACATGCTTTGAACCATTTGCCTGATCCCACGCGTAAATGTGTTCCATCACCTTACCCAAAATATACGCTTCCCTTTCAACCAAACGCTTGTCATCTAAATCCAATGTGTAATTGCCCTGATCCCTTCTCATCCTGTATTCGCTGGTGGTCTCTGGTGATCGCGGCGAAGGGGAATATAATACGTAAGCAGGGACCCTCAGTTTTTTGGAGTCCAACCACTGCGTATGTCCTCCACTATTGTGACCGAACCAGAGCATTTCCATTTTCAAATTGTATTTATGGACTAATCCGAGATATTCATCCAGAACCGTCCAGTCAAATTTATTTTTTTCCGGTTCCACTTCAACCCAGTGAATCGGGATCGAAACGGTATTAAATCCGTCCGATGCAGCCTGGCCGATAATAGCATCGCGTGCTGCAGCATCCCAGCCAAAACGATACCGGAGTTTTTCCAAACGGACCTGGATATTTGTCATGTAAAATGGTTTCCCATCTACACGGAGCACGTATTTTTGGGAACCGTCGAGACGGGTATCCACATAGGAGACTATTCTGTTGTGAGAGGAATTGGAGACTTGCGCCCCGGCAGAATAACCTAGGGAGAAGTTAAAGGTCAAAAGAAACAGAAGTTGTTTCAGTCCTGATAATCTTGAAAATAATTTCATTTTCATATCGGTTTCATTAAGAT
>DAIMEA010000168.1:0-8213 GCA_036725585.1 Prolixibacteraceae bacterium
TTAGCGCCAACAGGCAATGGTATGCGCTAAAATATCCTTTGCCGTCAGCTTTAGCTGACGGCCTCAAAGGAATCTATTCAATACCGGCCACGGTAGCCCCTGAAAAAAGCTTGCGCTTTGTATGGCCGGAAGGCAGATTGATCATAAAAGGAAAATTTCGTGTTCATCGCATATGCAGTGCTTTATAAAAAACTGTCATTGGCAAGAAGAGCAATCGGTTTCCCGGTGAAACGAAGTTTCATGAGTTGCATAAATGCCTTTTTTCGTTTACGCGTTTTTTTTCCCCTTTTTTTCTGGTATCATTGTTTTCTTAAGTTTTGATTGGAACGAATATGCATCGATTTTCGGAGTTTTTACAAACAATCGATTCGGCCATTGGTGGTTCTCAATGGTTTGTATTTCTTTTGCTGGGAACAGGTTTGTTTTTCACATTGTACTTGCGATTTCCCCAGATACGCTATTTCGGCCATGCGCTGAAAATTGTACGGGGAAAGTTCGATCGTGATGGCGATAAGGGCGACACAAGCCATTTTCAGGCACTTACAACGGCACTTTCGGGAACAGTTGGTACCGGAAACATAGCCGGTGTGGCCCTGGCCATTCATTTAGGCGGGCCGGCGGCTCTTTTCTGGATGCTGGTAACGGCTTTTCTGGGAATGACGACCAAATTCGTCGAAGTTACCTTATCGCATAAATACAGGGAAACCACTCAGGATGGAACGATATCGGGGGGACCGATGTATTATATGAAAAACCGGCTCAAAGTGCCCTGGCTGGCGGTAATTTTTGCTGTTGCTACCATTTTTTCTTCTTTTGGTACCGGAAGTCTTCCCCAGATCAATTCCATTTCCAATTCGGTTTATGCCACTTTTGGAGTGAATAAAGTACTAACCGGCGCTGTTTTGGCGCTCCTGCTTGGTTTTGTCATTATTGGCGGGATACGGCGGATTGCCCGGGTCACTTCCCGACTGGTTCCCTTCATGGGTTTTTTCTACCTGGTTGGCGCATTGTCCGTGATTCTATACAACTACGAAAACATTATACCCTCCATGGTATCGGTGGTAAAGGATGTGTTTACAGGGACTGCTGCAACCGGTGGGTTCCTGGGGGCAGGTTTTGCTTTTGCCTTCAACCGGGGTGTAAACCGGGGCCTTTTTTCCAACGAGGCCGGACAAGGATCGGCGCCCATTGCCCATGCAGCTGCCCGGGCGCATGAGCCCGTTTCGGAAGGCTTGGTGGCATTGCTCGAACCCTTTATCGATACCATTCTGATTTGCAGTCTTACCGGCCTTACCCTCCTGGCTTCGGGCGCCTGGAACCAGAAATTTGAAAATGTATTCCAACAAACCGATCTGGTCATCCTGTCCGGAGAATATTCGGACCAGGAGCCCGACGATCAGATCCTTCTGCATCATTTCTTGCGCGATGGTACAGGCATTGATCCCTTTACCGGAAACCTCCGGGTCGAAAACGGAATAGTTGACGAGCAGCCTTTAACCTTCGTTCATGCCCGCTCGGTTGCCGAAAATGTGCGTATTTTCGATGGAAATGTTCCTTTTTCCGGAACCCTTGCGGTCAATAGGGGCAAAGCGCTTCTTTCATCGTCCCAAAGCGTCCGGGGAAAATCCCTGATCCACAGTGCCCCTCTTACAACGGAGGCTTTCGCAATCAGCTGGTTTGGAAATTGGGGACGTTATATCGTCAGCATAGGCCTCTTGCTCTTTGCTTTTTCTACAGCCATTAGCTGGTCGTATTATGGCGACCGGGCTGTTACGTTTCTTTTTGGTTCGGGGAAAGTGAAATACTACCACATCATTTACGTGATCGGTTTTTTTCTGGCATCTTTTGCCGATACAACCATCATCTGGATTTTTTCCGGAATCACCATTGCCCTGATGACCATTCCCAATCTTTTGGGAATCCTTTCGCTGAGAAAGGAGATGAAAACAGAAATCCGCGGATTCTTTATCGAATGGAACGAACAATTTCCAACACAAAAAAGAAGGAATACATCAAAAAATAGCCGGAAAATTCAGTAAAATACCTTATAATTGCACAAAATCATCCTGAATGGATAAAGGAAGGGGATTTCCGATAGTGTAAAAAATAGTATCGGTACCAAAGGGGTGCCATCATATTCCGGGGAGTCGAAAAACATAATAGGAAACATTAACCTGAAGAATGTAGATTGTAATGGATCATTATTATCAGCTTTTTAACGATGACCCTTTTCTTACAAAGTTTAACGAATTTGGAAAATTGCCGGGCCGCAGGATGTGTTTGCACTATGCCGATGCCCGGGCATTCCCATTCGAAGAGGCAGAAAAACGAAACAGCCGGGTCCTTTTCATCGATCAGGCAGCATTTCTGGACCTGAAGAAAAGCCTGAGGGATTTTCACCTGAATCATTTTCTGGTTTTTATCTATAAGGATGAAAAAGAGCTTCTTGTATGCACCGAGATGCTTTCTGTATTCGATCATTGCATGCCGTACCATTTTTCAGAAGCCGATCTGGTCTGTCTCTCCATGGCCCTGAAGCGATTTGAAACTCCCTTCGCCGAAAGCGGAAGCAATCTTTTGTCCAATAAATTACTGAACCTGATTCCCGCTCCCCTGAAAAACTTGCTGAACAACCTCGATACCGGTATTTTCTGGAAGAACGAAAATGGAGCATACGTAGGGGGCAATGCAACTTTTGCCAACGATTTCAAATCGGCAGCCCATCCTTCATTTTTGGGGAAAACCGATCTTGACCTGCTTGAAGAAGAAGATGCACATAAGTTTTCGGCAATCGACATTCAGGTTTTACGAACCGGGGAATCTGCCCTGAAAATGGAAAAGAACATTCTTTTACCCTGTGGGCGTACAGAAAACCTGATCATTTCGAAGTATCCTTTTTTCGACCACCTGGGTAACGTGAAAGGAATTTTTGGAACGTACAAACGGGCGCAAATCCTTCACGACGATAACGAAATGAACTATTCGGATGAGTATCTTCTGCAGTTGTTGATGGATAACATCCCCGATACTATTTACTTTAAGGATCGCGAAAGCCGGTTCATCAAAATCAACAAAGCCCAGGCTCGGCTTATCGGGGTGGAGGCCCCGGAGGACGCCATTGGAAAAACCGATTTTGATTATTTCAATCTCGAACATGCCCGGGAAGCCTTTGCCGGCGAACAGCGGATTATTTACGACGGGGTGACGATCAATAAACTGGAATACATCGGTACCCGCGACAGAAATTATCGATGGATGAATTCCACGAAAGTACCCTTCTTCGATCCCGATGGAAACGTAATCGGCGTGGTCGGCATCACCCGCGATGTGAACAAAATGATCCGGGTGGAACAAAAACTGAAAGCCGAACGGGATTTGCTTCAATTGTTGATCGATACGATTCCTTCTCCCGTTTATTTCAAGGACCAGGAATCGAAGTTCACCCGGGTGAACAAAGCCCTGGTCAAATTGATGAAAGCCACATCGTCCGAAGAAGTCATTGGTAAATCCGACTTCGATTTTTATCCCGAGGAACTGGCCCGGATTTTTTATGCCGATGAAAAAAAGATTGTTGAAAAAAGTACACCGCTTATCAACAAAATTGAGCAGAACTTTTCGGATGGGGAAGGAGTTCGTTGGTTTTCAACGACCAAAATACCTATTCGCGACGAGGAGGGAACCTTTGCCGGGATTATTGGCGTATCGCACGATATAACCGATCAGATCCTGGTAAAGCAAAACCTGGAGCTGGCCAAAGAACGGGCCGAAAGCGCCAGCGCCGCCAAAAGCAGCTTCCTCTCCAATATGTCGCACGAAATTCGCACGCCCATGAACGGTGTGATCGGGATGGCTGAAGTTTTGCTGATGACCGATCTCGACGACGAACAACGAAAAATCGTCAATCTGATTATCCGTTCCGGAAATAACCTCCTGAACCTGATCAACGATATTCTCGATTTCTCGAAAATCGAAAACGGCAAAATGCAGATCGAAAACGAACCTTTCGACCTTAAAGCAGCCATTGGTGAAGTGGAAGAAATGATGGAATTCAGCGCCCGCGAAAAAGGAATTCTTTTTCATTCAAAAATCGACCACAACATACCCGAAATCCTGATTGGCGACGTTTTTCGTTTTAAACAGATTTTGATCAATCTGGTCAGCAACGCCATCAAATTCACCCGTGAGGGCGAAGTGATCATCGAAGCCGATTTGCTTGGAAACACAAACGATGCACATTGCCTGGTTTTCAAAGTACGCGACACCGGAATTGGGATCAATAAGGAGGATAAGGAAAATCTCTTTGAAGCGTTTACACAGGCCGATCCTTCTACATCGCGTAAATACGGGGGAACCGGGTTGGGGCTTGCCATATGCAACCGGCTGGTGGGCATGATGGGCGGAAAACTGAACGTGGAAAGCGAAAAGGGAAAAGGCTCGGTTTTTTATTTCGATATGAGCTTCAAAAAACGATTGATCAATCATTACGATTCGATTTGAAATACGATATGGGGGAGGAGAAAAAATACCGAATTCTTTTGGCGGAAGATAACGCGATTAATGTTCAGGTGGCCCGGTATATGCTGGCTCCTGTAAGCACGCATCTGGATGTAGTCTGGAACGGCGAAGAGGCGATCGGGAATTGGATGAAAAATGGCTACGATCTGATTCTTATGGATGTGAAAATGCCTGTGCTCGACGGATATGAAACAACAAAGAAAATCCGGGAAATGGAATTGGAGCGCGGTGGGAAAAGAATTCCCATTATTGCCATGACGGCTACCAATACCTGGGAAGAACAACAGAACTGCCTCCAAGCCGGGATGGACGGTTTTCTTCCAAAACCGTATAACCTTCATGATTTTAAAAGTTTATTGAAACAGCTTAGCCTCTGATTCTTGCCAACTCCGGAAATACTCCGTTACTTTGCCCGAAAAAACAATGCGGAACATTTATCCCGATAACTTTGAACAAAAGGTAGGCTTCGATAAAATTCGGCTGATGCTTTCGTCCTGGTGTCTGAGCACACTCGGGCAGGAACAGGTCGAAACGATGGCCTTTTCCTCCTCGTTTTCCGAAATCGAACATCAAACAGGCCTGGTTCATGAGTTCCTGATCATTCTGAAAGAACACGACGATTTTCCTTCCAGCCATTTCTACGATATGCGTCCGGCATTGCAAAAACTCCGGGTAGAGGGAACCTTTCTCGAAGTTTCGGAATTGTTCAATCTGAAGCGCTCTCTCGAAACAATCAAGGGCATCGTATCGTTCTTCCGTTCCGTTGCCTCCGATCCGTTTATTCGTTTGCGCCAAATGGCCGGTTCCATCGAGCTTTTTGCCCCCGTCTTAAAACAGATCGATCAGCTCATCGATAAATTTGGCGTTGTGCGGGACAATGCCTCGGCCGAATTGCACGATATTCGCAAACAAAGTGCATCGCTCCAATCGGGGGTGAGCAAAAAGATGGCCACCCTGTTGCGCCAACTTCAGTCCGAAGGAGTGGTTGATGCAGATACCGCAGTGGCCATTCGCGACGGGCGGCCCGTGATCCCGGTTTCATCAGCCAACAAGAAAAAAATAATCGGTATTGTTCACGACGAATCGGCTACCGGGAAAACCGTATTCATCGAGCCCGCTGCAATTGTCGAAATGAACAACCGGCTCCGGGAACTGGCCAATGCCGAAAAACGGGAGATCATCAGGATCCTCCTTCGTTTTTCCGACACCCTCCGTCCCGAAATCGACGGAATGTGTGCCTCGTACCTGTTTCTCGGAACCATCGATTTCATTCGTTGTAAGGCCTTATTCGCCCGTCATTTCGACTGCTGCCTTCCGGAAATTCGCGACGAACCGCTCTTCGACTGGCAGCAGTCACGGCACCCATTGCTCATGCAGGCCCTGAAAAAAGAGAAACGCGAAGTAGTTCCGCTCAGTCTGCGACTCGACGAACCCAACCGGATCCTGCTGATCTCGGGGCCCAATGCCGGGGGTAAATCGGTTTGCCTGAAAACGGTTGGGATCATCCAGTACCTGTTCCAGTGCGGGATGCTCGTTCCGATGTTCGAAGGTTCGCGAATGGGTATTTTTCAGCATCTTTTTATCGATATTGGCGATGAACAGTCGATCGAGGACGACCTGAGCACCTATTCATCCCACCTGATGAACATGAAGTTTTTTATCCGAAACTGTAACCCTCGTTCCCTGGTTTTGATCGATGAATTCGGAACCGGCACCGAACCCATGCTCGGCGGGGCCATAGCCGAAGCCGTCCTCGATAAACTCAACCGGCTGAATACCTATGGGATCATAACCACCCATTATACCAATCTGAAACATTTTGGCGCCTCGCAGCGAGGAATCGTCAATGGCGCCATGCTATACGACACCGAGGAAATGCGCCCCCTTTTCCGGCTCCAGATCGGCAAGCCCGGTAGCTCCTTCGCTTTCGAGATTGCCCGGAAAATCGGTCTGCCCGACGAAATCATCCGGCTGGCAACCGAAAAACTGGGACAGGAACACATCGACTACGACCGCCACCTGCGCGATATCGTACGCGACAAACAATATTGGGAATCGAAACGCCTGAAGATCGACCGGACCGAAGAAAACCTGGACCAATTGAGCGCGTCGTACCTGGCCGAACTGGAACAAACCCGGAAAGAACGAAAAGCGATCCTGTCCGAAGCAAAAACCGAAGCGCAAAAAATCTTGTCCGAAGCCAATAAAACAGTGGAAAATACCATTCGGGAAATCCGCGAAAGCCAGGCCGATAAGGACAAAACCAAAGAAATTCGCCGAAGATTGGTGTCGCAGAAAGAAGAACTCGTTCAGACCGATCAGGAAAAAGAGGACCAGATTCTTCGGAAAATCGAGCAGCTCAAACAACGGGAATCCCGGCGGGGCAACCGGAAATTGAAGGCAGCAAAAGCCGAATCCGCAAAACCCGAACCAACGCCCCTGCCTTTTGGTATGGGCGATAAAGTGTTGTTGACCGAATCGGGAGCAGTGGGCGAAGTGGTCGAAATTGACAAGAATAAAGCGGTTATTGCCCTGGGGCACCTGCTCTCTACCGTGGCCCTCGACAAGCTGGCGCCCATCAGCAACAACGAGGCGAAAAAGCAGGAAAAGGAAAAACGCATGATCCCTAAGGCCGATTCCCTGAAACGTACCAACGACCTGCTGAACCGGAAACTGACGTTCAAACCCGATATCGATGTGCGGGGACAACGGGCCGACGAAGCGCTGGGAAACATACAACGCTTTATCGATGAGGCCGTGATGGTGGGCGCTACCCGTTTACGCATCCTTCACGGGAAAGGCTACGGAATTCTGAAAGAACAAATCCGGAATTACCTGAAAACCGACCGGGCTGTCAAATCCATCAGCGACGAACACATTCAGTTTGGAGGAGCCGGGATTACCATCGTGGAACTGGAGTAGGGAAGAGGCGCAGAGAATCATTGAACCGCAGAGGCGCAGGGGCGCGGAGAATCATTGAACCGCAGAGGCGCAGAGGCGCAGAGAATCATTGAACCGCAGAGGCGCAGAGGCGCAGAGAATCGTTGAACCGCAGAGGCGCAGAGGCGCGGAGAATCATTGAACCGCAGAGGCGCAGAGAATCATTGAACCGCGGAGGCGCAGAGGCGCAGAGAATCATTGAACCGCAGAGGCGCAGGGGCGCAGAGAATCATTGAACCGCGGAGGCGCAGAGGCGCAGAGAATCATTGAACCGCAGAGGCGCAGTGAAAACCGGGCGTTCCGGTGTGCATTGTTTTTTCTGCCGCTTTGTGCTACAAATAGGACGCCGTTACGCGGCTTTCGCCTTGTTCCCGATACGGTTGTGCTACAAATAGGACGCCGCTACGCGGCTTTTGCCTTGTTCCTGCCGCTTTGTGCTACAAATAGGTCGCCGCGATGCGGCTGGGAGAATGCTTCCCGATGGTTTATTCGGAATCCATCCGTGTTTCGCTTACGCTGATCTTCGATTCCCGATAAACCGTTACAGGTCGTGTTATTCTGCAAACACGTTCGTTTCAAAATGGTTTTTCTTTTCCTTATTTTCGCACGAAATAATATCATCAACCATGGCCCGATCGTCTCTTGTGCCCGAATTAAAGAAACTGGCTTCCCGTCTCGACGGCGAACTGCGTTTTGACTCTGTTTCCAAATTTTTGTATGCCACCGATGCTTCGGCTTACCGGGAAATTCCCCTGGCC